>JACCXR010000069.1 GCA_013696915.1 Euzebyaceae bacterium | reverse complement strand
CCACGCGCAGGTGCGCTCCAGCGGGCAGGCTGCGCAGCGGGCGGCCCGGGCGGTGCAGAGCCCTGCGCCGAGGTCCATCAGCGCGTGGCTCCACGCCGCCGCGGCACCGGCCGGCACCATCGCGTCGGCGAGCGCCTGGGCCTCGGCGGCGCGCAGCGGCCTGCCGGCGGCGGCGCGAACCAGGACCCGGCCCACGTTCGTGTCCACCGGGGCGACATGGTGCCCGAACGCGAAGGCAAGGACCGCCCGGCCGGTGTACGGCCCGACGCCCGGCAGCGCCCGCAGCGCCGCCAGGTCGTCGGGCACGGCCCCGCCGTGGCGGTCGACGAGCTGCCGGGCGCAGCGGTGCAGGGCCACCGCCCGTCGGTTGTACCCCAGCCCCCTCCACTGCAGGAGCACGTCACCCGGCGCGCCGGCCGCCAGCGCCGGCACGGTGGGGAAGCGATCGAGGAAGGCGCGCCACAGCGGCTCGACGCGGGCGGCCTGGGTCTGCTGCAGCATGACCTCGCTGACGAGGATGGCGTAGGGGTCGCGGGTCTGGCGCCATCCGAGCGCCCGGCCGCGGGCGCCGTACCAGGCGAGCAGGTCGCGCTGCAGGCGCCGGCGGCGCGCCTCGGGGACCTCGGGTCTCACGCGGCGCAGGGTAGCGTGCCGACATGCGCCAGCTGCTGCCGGAGCGCGTGGAGCACCTCGACCTCTACGCCGCCCTCCGGCCCGTCGACCTCGAGGTGCCGGTGCTGCGGGTCAACATGGTGGCCAGTGCGGACGGCGCCGCGACCGACTCCGCGGGCCGCTCGGGCGGGCTCGGACAGGCCGGCGACCTGGAGGTGTTCCGCACGCTGCGCGCGCTGGCGGACGGCATCCTCGTCGGCGCGGGCACGGTGCGGACCGAGGGCTACGGGCCCCACCGGGTCCGTCCCGACCTCGCCGCGAGGCGGGCGCTGGACGGCCGGGAGCTGCCGGCAGCCGTCGTCGTCGTGAGCCGCTCCCTGGACCTGGACTTCGCCGCCCCCCTGTTCGCGCGGGCGCGGACGCCGACGGTCGTCCTCACGTGCCGGTCGGCGCCGGCGGAGCGGCTCCGGCTGGCGGAGGCCGCCGGCCGCGTCGTGGTGGCGGGCGACGAGCGGGTCGACCTGCGCGCGGGAATCACCCGGCTGCGGCAGGATTTCGGCATGACCCACCTGCTCTGCGAGGGTGGGCCGCTGCTGAACACCGAGGTGCTCGGCGACGGTCTGACCGACGAGCTGTGCCTCACGCTGGCACCGGCGCTGATCGGCGGTAGCGGCCCGAGGATCGTCGCCCGGTTCCGCGGCAAGATCGGGCTGGAGCTGGTGTCGGTGATGGAGGACGCCGGCGAGCTGTACCTGCGCTACCGGGTGAGAGGAGCGGCACCGTGACCCCAGAGCAGTACCTCGAGGCGCTGGCGCGGGACGGCGAGGCGCTGGCCGTGGCGGCCGAGGGCCGCCTGGACGTCCCCGTGCCCGCCTGCCCCGGCTGGACGATGGGTGACCTCGTCTGGCATACGGGATACGTGCACCGGCACAAGATCGAGATCGTGCGGCGCGGCGCGGAGGGGCGGCCACCGTTCGAGGGTCCGGCGGATCCCCCCGACAACGTGCTGCTCGGCTGGTACCGCGAGGGGGTCGCGCTGCTCGTGGAGATCCTGTCGGAAGACCCCGACCGCCCCGCGTGGAGCTGGACGGACGACCACACCGTCGGGTTCTGGCAGCGGCGGATGGCGCAGGAGACCGCCGTGCACCGCTGGGACGCCGAGGACGCCGCCGGCCGGCCTTCGCCCGTGGAGAGCGAGCTCGCCGCGGACGGCGTCGACGAGCTGCTCGGGGCGTTCATGGAGCAGACGGAGGGTCACTACGCCGGGCCGGCCGGCACCGTGCACCTGCACCGCACCGACGGTCCGGGCGAGTGGGTCGTCGACCTGCGCGGCGAGCGGCCCGTCGTGCGGCGCGGGCACGAGCGCTGCGACGCGGCGATGCGCGGCGGCGCTTCGGAGCTGCTCCTCGCGCTGTGGCGCCGGCGGCCGCCCGAAACCGTGGAGCTGCTCGGCGACCGCGCCGTCCTCGACGGGTTCCTCGCCTTCACCGACCTCACCTGACGGCGCCCGCGCGCCTTTAGATTTAGAACAGGCGCAGCTCGTCCGAGGCGAGTCCCCGCAGATCGTCGTAGTCCACCTCGACGCAGTAGATGCCGCGGTCCTCGGCCAGCACGCGCGCCTGCGGCTTGATGCGCTGGGCGGCGAAGAGACCGCGGACGGGACGCAGCAGCGGGTCGCGGTTGAGCCGGTCGAGGTAGCGGGTGAGCTGCTCGACGCCGTCGATCTCGCCCCTGCGCTTGACCTCCACGGCGACCGCTCGCCCCTCGGGGTCGCGGCAGAGCAGGTCCACCGGCCCGATGCCGGTCTGGTACTCGCGGCGGACGAGCGTCAGGCCGTCGCCGAGGGCCGTCGGATGGGCCGCGAGCAGCTCCTGCAGGTGCGCCTCGACGCCGTCCTTCGACAGTCCGGGGTCGTCGCCGCAGTCCTCGGCCACATCGAGCAGGACCTCGTGCAAGGTGATCGTGAGCATCTCGCCCTTGGGATCGGTTACCGTCCACACGCCGTCCCCCTCGATAAGGGTGTTCGGGGCGTTCATCCAGTTCAGCGGCTTGTAGGCGCCGCCGTCGGCGTGGACGGCGACGCACCCGTCGGCCTTGACCATGATGAGGCGCACCGCGGAGGGCAGGTGGGCGGTCAGGCGGCCGGCATAGTCGACGGTGCAGCGGGCGATGACCAGGCGCATGGCCCGCGCAGCCTACAGTCGGCGCAGCCGAGCGTCTCGGCTCCGGCCACACCGGCCACCGCTTCGCCGGGGTGCTCGCCAGACCGAGCTATCCGGCGGCGCCGAGCCCCTCCTCGATGCCTGGAACGGGGTAGAAGACGTGTTCGCGACCGGATCGACGCTGCTCCAGCAACCCCCGGCGCGAGAGGTCCTGCAAGTCGTGGCGGGCGGACTCGTGAGTCACGCCATGGCTCCTGGCGTGAGACCGGTAGGTGTACCGGTTGTACGGATGGCGAAGCGCGTGCGCCAGCAGCGCGCGCTGTCGGTGGTTCAGGTCGTCGTCGAGCCGCAGCCGCCGCTCGAGCTCGCGAACCTCGCGCACCTTCCGCTCGAGGTAGCGCTGGAACTCCTCGATCGCCCGACAGACGACGCGCAGCTGCGACAGGACGAAGTAGGTCGTGTGACCGGCATCCGTCTCGACATAGAGGAATGACCGCGCATAGCGGGCCGGCGCGGCGCGCAGGATCGTCGAGATCGAGAGGAACTCGGCCAGCCAGTATCCCTGCCTCAGCATCGACCAGTAGAAGAGCGCGCGAGCCGTACGGCCGTTGCCGTCCGCGAACGGGTGGTCGTGGGCGAGCCAGTAGTGCAGCAGGATCGCGCGCACCACCGCAGGCAGGTATCCGTCCGGTCCGTCGCCGTTCCCGAACGCGCACATCAGCCGCAGCCGGTGCGGCAGCTCCCGCGCGGCAGGTGGTTCGTGGAGCAGCTGCCCATCGTTCCAGCGGACCGCGACGCGTTCCTCGCCAGGCTGCTGCAAGCGCCCGAGGTCGACCGGCGCGATCGAGCCTTCCCCCAGCACTTCGTGCAGGCGCAACACGAAGTCCGGCGACAGGCCCTCGTCGCGGTGCTCGGACGAATTCCATTGCCCGGTAGTTGCCGAGAATCATCCGCTCGCCGTGGTCACGCGGTGCTCGACCGGTGCGCAGCATGTCGACCGCCTCGCGCCGCGTCGAGCTCGCGCCCTCCAACTGGCTCGAAGTGACGGCCTCCTCGATCAGTGAGCTAACGACGTAGCGATCACGCGCCTCCGGCGCGCCGCAACCTCGCCCATCGCCACCTCATCGCCCGCATGGCATTCGCTGCGGTGGTCATCTGCAGCACCGGGTCCGGCAACCCGTACGTCGAGGTCAGGCCATCGACAGTGCGCAGCGGAAGGTCGTGCGCAAGCGCGCGCCGGGCGATCTTGATTCCGAGCCACCATTCGGCCGCCGAGAGCCCTCCGGGCGGAGGGATGTGGCGCAGCGTGTCCCAGTGCCGGTACCGATCGCCGTCGGTCGCGAGGATGCCGGCGTCGATGACCGCAGGCAACCGCGCGGGACCGGCCTCGGCGAGAAGGTCCGAGAGTTGCGGGGCATTCTCGGGGATTCGCAGGTTGCCAGTGTATCCAGGCCGGTCCAAAACTTGCCCAAACTTGGAATCGGCTTGGACAGGCGACTGCCACCGCCGTAGTAGCATTTCACTAACATGGGTGATGTTAGCGGTCGCGGCCCAGGACCGGACGCGCAGATCGACCTCGACGCCCTCGCCGATCTGCTGGCCGACCTCGACGGCGGGCAGGCCAGCACACGCCCCGTATCCATCGCGCTCCCAGCCCCGCTTGCTGACGCGCTGCTTTTGCTCACCGAGTCCGGTGTGCTGACCTCCACGTCGGCTGCGGCGAGCGCGGAGCTGGAACGGCTGGTGCGAAATCTGGCACTGCGCCTCCAGCTCGACGAGCTGTACCGCGACCGTCCCGACCTG
>JACCXR010000030.1 GCA_013696915.1 Euzebyaceae bacterium | reverse complement strand
CTCGGCGAGCAGCCGGACGTCCGTCCCCTCCGGGGTCATCGACACGACGCCGCCGTACTCCAGGATCAGTCGGAGGCCGGCCGTGTCCGCGGCGGCAGCGGGCGCGACGGTGAGCGCTGTCGCGGCCGTCACGAGGGAAAGCAGACGGCACAGGGAACGATTTCGCATGCTCAGCACACGCCCCGGCGGCGGGATCGGTTCACCTCGCCAGTGAACCTTTGCCCGGAGCCGTGCGTGTTCCCAGCAGTCACCCCGTGCCGCGGCACGACTCTCAAGAAAGGCCGTCATGCGCCTGGTCATTCTCGGGTGGACGCTCGTCGCGCTGGTGGCCGCGTCGCCGGCCGCCGCGTCGTCTCCCGGGGGAGCGGTGAGCGGGGTCGTGGTCGACGCGCAGACCGGCGCGCCGGTGGCGTCCGGGCGGGTGTCGGTCCAGCGCCTTGACCCCCTCGAGGAGTTCCCTGAGCAGGTCGCGTTCGCCGACCTGGCCGCCGACGGGAAGTACCGCGTGACGGGTGTGCCGCCCGGCGCATACCGCGTCGTCGCCGAGGGCTACGACGCCGCCACGTTCACCGAGTACGCCGAGAAGGCGTGGCCCGACGCGCCCGAGGTCTACACCGGCGCCGACGTCGAGGTCACGGCCGCCGAGCGGACCGGGATCGACTTCGCGCTCGACCGTACGGGCGAGCTCCACGGCCGCGTCACCGACGCCGCGACCGGCGCGCCGCTGCCGTCGAGTCAGGTGACGGCCGAGCCGGTGGGCCGGACGGGGTACACGATCGCGCTGGAGGCCGGATCCGACGGGGCGGGTCGATGGGCGATCGGCAACGTCCCTCCGGGGGCGTACCGGCTGCGGTTCAGCGCGGGCTACCTGCAGCCGGGCGAGCGCGGGCACGCCGACCAGTGGGCGTTCGCCCGCTCGTCCCGCGCCAGTGCTGACCACGTCGTGGTGTCGGCGGGCGCGGCGCGCCGGGGGGTCGACGCCATGATGGCGCCGGCCTCCAGCGTCTCGGGCGCGGTGACGGACGCCGAGACCGGCGCGCCGGTGCCGGGCATCTGCGTGACCGCGCACGACGCCTCCGGCAGCGCGATCGAGCCGGGCGAGAACGAGTTCGAGGCGGTCACCGACGTCGCGGGCGCCTGGCGGGTGCGGCCGCTGGCGACGGGCGTCTACCGCTTCGCCTACACCGACTGCTCCCCAGCGCCGGTCGGGCCGGGGGCTGCCTTCGACACCGGATATCTGCCGCGACCGTTCACCGACGGGCCGCCAGTGACCGTCGGCACAGCGCCGGTGGAAGGGCTCACCCAACCGCTCGACCGCGGCGGCGCGATCCGTGGGGTGGTGACCCGCACCGGCCGGCGGGTCCCCAACGCCTGCGTCGCCGCCGTGGACGCCGACGGCGGGGTGGTCGCGACCCGGCGGACCGTCGCCGCCGCCGACAGCGACCCCGCGAACGGCGGCTACGTGCTGGGCAGCCTCCCCCCGGGGGCGTACCGCGTCCGCGTCACCGAGCGCTGCGAGGACGACGAGCCCACCCGCGAGCCGCTGTCCGCCGCCCCGGCGTGGTACACCAACGCCGAGACGGCTGCGACCGCACGGCCGGTGGCCGTGCGCACGGGGGAGCTGACCCCGGACGTCGATCTCGCGCTCGACCGGCCGGGAGCAGCGGTCGAGGGCCGGGTGGTCGACGTCGGAACCGGCCACCCCGTGCGCGGGCTCTGTGTCCAGATCCGCTCCGCGGGCCACCCGCTGGAGCCACCGGTGAGCACGCGGACGACCGCCGCCGGGGGCTGGCGGGTGACGGGCGCGCCGACCGGCGAGCTCACCGTCGCCGCGGTGGACTGCGGGCCGGACTCGCTGACAAGCTATGCACCGGCGACCACCACCGTCACGGTGACGGAGGGCGGGGAGCGCGCGGACGTCGAGCTGGCCGTCGGCGAGCGCGTCACGCGCGCCGCGGGCCCCAGCCGCGTCGAGACGGCGGTGGAGATCTCGCGGCTGGTCTTCGAGACGGCGCCGGCGGTCGTCCTGGCCCGCGCCGATGACTACCCTGACGCGCTCGCGGGCGCGCCGCTGGCCGCCCGTGCGGGCGGACCGCTCCTCCTGTCCTCCACGGACGCGCTGCCCGCGGCGGTCGCCGCAGAGATCCGACGGTTGGGCGCCCGCACCGCCTACCTGCTCGGCAGCGCCGACGCGCTCGCGACGTCCGTGGAAGCGGCGGCGCGCGCGGCCGGTGTCGACGACGTCGTGCGCATCGGCGGCGCCACCCGCTACGAGACCGCGGCGCTCATCGCCGAGCACATCGGCGGCGACGGGGCATACGTCGCCGAGGGCGGTAACGCGGATCCCGCGCGCGGCTGGCCGGACGCCGTCGCGGTCTCGGGCTTGGCGGCCGCCCAGGGGCGACCGCTGCTGCTCGTCGAGCGTGACCGCCTGCCCGAGGCAACGCAGGCCGCCCTTGAGGGGCGCGCATCCGCCACGATCGCCGGAGACGAGGCCGCCGTCTCGTCAGCCGTCGCGGACGCCATCGCCGGCGCCGACGTGCGGGTCGACCGCTTGGCCGGCGCCACCCGCTACGGCACCTCGGCAGCGGTCGCGGCCGCGAGCGTCGCGGCCGGGCAAGTCGCGGGGCGGCTGTGGTTGGCGACCGGCCGCAACTGGCCGGACGCGCTCGCCGCTGGCACGGCCGCGGCCGCCCAGGGAGGCGTGCTCCTGCTCGTCGACGGCTTCGCGGCGTCCGGAGCGCCCGAAGCGCT
>JACCXR010000017.1 GCA_013696915.1 Euzebyaceae bacterium | reverse complement strand
CGAGATGCACCGTCACAGTGCATGACACGGTCAGCTTCGCCAACTATTGGGAGCTGTTGGATCCCGACGGTCAGCGCACGAACCCCGAGGATCCTCACGGTGCAGCGAAGACCCTGCTTGATCAGTTCGCGTGGTGGACGCGTTGCTCGGCGACGCCCGGCGCGACAGTCCGGGCCCCGCGCACCTGGCCGGCGCACGGCACCTCCTCACGCTGCTCCGGACCGGCGATCCCGTCGACGAAGAGGTCGGGGACAGGGCGTTCGCCCCCCCGGCGGCACCGAGACTCCCGGGGTGGACCTGGTGTTCCGCTGGGCGCGCAAGAGCGGGTTCGTGAAGGTGCGTCGCGGGCGGGTGGAGCCGACCAGGCGGGCGGTGCGGCTGGCCCGTGATCCGCTGGCGGCATGGGAGCGCGCCTTCGCTGGGTTGCTCGACGTCGGGATCATTCAGCACCATTACCGCCATTTGCCATGCCCCCTGGCAGGTGCCGCCGTGGGCGGGCGACCTCGACGAGCCGTCGAGGCGTTGCTCGTGCTGCTCCACGCCGCGCGCGAGGCGCAGCCGGTCGACGAGCTCATCGCGCTCGCCTGGGAGGTCGTGGAAGCCGCGTGGGAGGTCGACGAGCTGCCGCCGGAGGACTACGAGCAGTGGCGCGGGGCCGCCGCGCGCGATGTGAAAGCCGCGCTCGCGCTGTTCGTCGAGCTTGGCGCCCTGGAGGCCCTCGAGCCCGGGGCCGCGTCAGGCCCTGGGGGGCTCGCCGGCGGCGTGACGCTCACCGACCTGGGGCGAAAGGGGGTTCACGAGCGGGCGCGGGAGGCGGGGATCGATGTGCCGGTCGCCGGCGCGCTGCGAGAAGCCAGCGCCGGCGAGTTGCTGGCCGCCCTCGCCGACCAGCCTGATCTCGTGGCCCGCTCCGAGGCGCTCGCGTGGCTGGGCGAGCGCCAGCCGGCGGCGGCCGCTCGAGACGTGGTCGCCGCGCTCCGCGCCGCCACGCCCTCGCTCGACGAGGTCGGCGTCGGGCTGGCCATGCTCAGCGAGATCGGCGACGACGCCGTGCCGGCCATGCGCGCCCTCGCCGAGGACGACCAGCTCGGGGCCTTCGCCGGCGGCTGGCTGGTCGAACGAGGCCTGGCCGCCCCGCTGGTCGAGCCCGCCGCCGTGGTCCTGGGCGTGGCGGCGGTGGCGGACGCGGAGATGGCCGCCGACGCCTTCCTGGAACTGCCCGTGGCAGTCCAGCGGCAGGTGATCGACGACCTGCGCCATCAAGGCGGCCCACAAGCCGAGGAGGTTCTTGCGGCTGTGGCCGCCACCCACCCCGACAAGGCGGTCGCCAAGGCGGCCCGCAGGGCGCGGTTCCGGCTCGCGCGGGGCAGGGCGTGAAGGCGCAACATCCGGGACTCTGCCGCTGACCCGGAGCCGGCCGACGACGTCGCCGCCGGGTATAGGACCTGTCATCGCTGGGATGAGCGAGCGTCAGGCTCTTCAAGCGTGGTCGACACGCGCCGGAAGTCACCGGTGCCCGCCAGCTCGGCGTAGAGCCGGGTGCGTTGCTGCTCTAGACAGGTGGTCTACGTTTCGCCGTGCACCGGCACCGGCCAGGTTGCCCCCCCGGAGCGCGACACGTACCCTTGGGCGGCAGTGCGGCCGGGCCGTGGCGTTGTCGTGTCCCACAGGGCCCGCCAGGCTGCACGTCCGACCGCCGACCACGAGAGTCCTCCAAATGCGCACGTTCTCGCCCCGCCCGACCGACATCAAGCCGATGTGGTACGTCGTGGACGCGCAAGGGGAGATCCTCGGCCGCCTCGCCACGCGCATCGCCCACGTCCTGCGCGGCAAGCACAAGCCGACGTTCGCGCCGCACATGGACATGGGCGACTTCGTGATTGTCGTGAACGCCGCCGACGTCCGGCTCACCGGGGACAAGGGGGCGCAGAGCTTCGCCTACCGGCACTCCGGCTACCCCGGGGGGCTCAAGGCCGTGCCGTTCGCGCGGCTGCTCGCCGAGAAGCCGGATCGGCTGGTCGAGCAGGCCGTGAAGGGGATGCTGCCGAAGAACACGATCGGCCGGGCGCAGCTTCGCAAGCTGAAGGTGTACGCGGGGCCGGAGCACCCCCACGCCGCGCAGCAGCCCCAGCCGCTCCCGCTGTAGACCGCAAAGGATCGATGGTGACCAAGATCTACACCGGCCGTCGCAAGACCTCTGTCGCGCGCGTCCGGGTCACGGCCGGGACCGGTGCGTTCAAGTTGAACGGCCGCCCGCTCGAGGACTACTTCCCGATCGAGACGCTCCAGGCGGCGGTCCTGGAGCCGTTCCGGGTCACCGAGTCCGAGGGTCGGTTCGACGTCGTCGCGCGCATCCACGGCGGCGGAGTCGCCGGCCAGGCGGGCGCGCTGCGGCACGGCATCTCGCGCGCGCTGGAGGGCGAGGACCCCGAGTGGCGCGGCGCGCTGAAGAAGGCCGGCCTGCTGACCCGCGACTCCCGGGAGACCGAGCGCAAGAAGTACGGGCTGAAGAAGGCTCGCAAGGCCCCCCAGTACAGCAAGCGCTGAGGCCCTGCTCCGCCCGGCCATGGCGCAGCTGTTCGGCACCGACGGTGTCCGCGGGGTCGCGAACACCGAGCTCACGCCGGAATTGACGGTCGGCCTCGGGCGAGCCGTCGTCAGGACCCTCCGCGAGGAGGGGGCACCCCGGCCGCGGATTGTGGTCGGCCGCGACCCCCGCGCGTCCGGGGAGATGCTGGAGGCGGCCCTCGTCGCGGGGATCTGCTCGGCCGGCGGCGACGCGATCGCGCTGGGAGTCGTCCCCACGCCCGGGGTGGCCTACCTCACGACCACGCTCGGGGCGGACAGCGGCGCGGTGATCTCGGCCAGCCACAACCCGGTCGCGGACAACGGCATCAAGTTCTTCGGCCGGACCGGCTACAAGCTGACCGACGCCGAGGAGGAGCGGATCGAACAGCTGCTCCAGCAGTCCGACGACGACCGCCCCACCGGTGCCGCCGTCGGGCGGCTGCGGCACGCCCACGGCGCGATCGAGGGCTACGCCGCCCATCTGGTCGCCGCGGCGCAGGGCGCGGACCTGCGCGGGCTGCACGTCGTCGTCGACTGCGCCAACGGGGCGGCGTCGGAGGTGGCGCCGACCGTCCTGCGGCGTCTGGGCTGCCAGGTCACGGCCGTCCACGCGATCCCGGACGGGACGAACATCAACGACGGCTGCGGATCCACGCACCCGGAGGTCGTGGCCGAGGCGGTGGTGGAGCTCGGCGCCGACGTCGGCGTGGCCCACGACGGGGATGCCGACCGCCTGATCGCCGTCGACCATGCGGGCGTGATCGTGGACGGTGACGTCATCCTGGCGATTCTGGCCGCCCGGATGGCCGAGACCCGCGGCCTGCGCACGGTCGTGACCACGGTCATGACGAACCTCGGGTTCCGCAAGGCGATGGACCGGCTGGGCATCGAGGTCGTCCAGACCCGGGTCGGCGACCGTTACGTGCTCGAGGCGATGCTGGCCGGCGGGCACCCCATCGGCGGGGAGCAGTCCGGGCACATCATCTTCTCCGCGCATGCCACCACCGGCGACGGCGTGCTGACCGCCGTCCAGCTGCTCGCCACGATGGCGGCGCAGCGGAAGTCGCTCGCCGATCTGGCCACGGTCATGCAGCGTCTCCCGCAGGTGCTCGTGAACGTCCCGGGCGTCGCCCGTGACCGGCTGGCCGCCGCCGACGTGTTGTGGAAAGCCGTCACGGAGGAGGAGGCGGCGCTGGGCGGCGCCGGCCGCATCCTCGTGCGCGCCTCGGGGACGGAGCCGCTCGTGCGGGTGATGGTCGAGGCCGACGCCCACGATCGCGCCACCGCCGTCGCCGAGCGCCTGGCCGCCGTCGCCGCCGACGAGCTGGCCGTCTAACCCGTGAATCGCCGGAGCTTGCGAAGGCGATTCTCATGACCTCGGTGGTGGCGGTCGTGCCAGCGACCGCCAGGAGACGCTGACGTGCCAGCCGCACGCGTCGACCCACCCCAGGTCGGCGACGAGGCGCACGATGCTCGTCGCCTGGCTCGACTACGGCCGGGCGACGCTGCTCGCCAAGTGCGAAGGCCTGTCGCGGGAAGCGCTGGTGGAGCGGTCGGTGCCGCCGTCGGACCTGACGCTGCTGGGGCTTGTCCGCCACCGGACCGAGGGCGAGCACTACTGGTTCTCCCGGGTGATCGGCCGGGAGAGGACGCGCCGCCGCTGTACTACTACGACGTGGACCCCGACGGCGACTTCCACCCGCCGGCCGACGTCGACGCAGAGGCCGACCTCGCTGCGTTCCGCACCGAGTGCGACCGCTCACGCGCCCTGGTGGCGGCGCAGCCCTCGCTCGAGGTGACCGGGAAAAGGCCCCGGGGGGCCGGTGTCCCTGCGGTGGATCCTGCTGCACATGACCGAGGAGTACGCTCGGCACAACGGTCACGCCGACCTCCTGCGGGAGCGCATCGACGGCGCGACGGGGGAGTAGCCGCGGCATCAGCGGTGCCGCCCCCGATACGCTGAACCTGAGTCGTGAATCGCCGAGGCTGGTCTGAGGCGATTCTCGTGACCTCGGTGGTGACGGTCTCGCAGCGACCGTCATGGGATTGCTGGGACCAGCTTCGGAAGGGTGGGACATGGCCACGGCCGATCGCTTGCGCGCGGGAGCGCGGGCCGCCTTCCCGGACACCCCGGTGCGCTTCGCGTACCTCTTCGGCTCGCAGGCGACGGGCACGGCGCGTCCCGCGAGCGACGTGGACGTCGCCGTGATGCTGGACGACGACGTCGAGGAGCGCGAGTACCTCGGTCTCTCCCTGCGCCTGGCCGGAGCGCTGGAGTGGGCCGCGGGCACAGGCCCGGTGGAGGCCGTGGTGATCCTGAACGAGGCGCCGTTGCCGTTGGCCGGCCGGGTCCGGCGGCACGGCATCGTCATCTACTCCGCGGACGAACCCGCGCGCGTCCGCTACGAGAGCCGCATCGCGCGGTTGTTCCACGACTTCCAGATCCACGCGGGACCGCGGGACCGCCGGCGCCTGCGCGCGATCGCGGCGGGGCGCCGCTGATGGTCGACGCCGGGCGGCTTGCGGCGCTGCTGGAGCGTGTCGGGAGCGAGTTGGTCGAGCTGACAGCCCTCGCCGAGATGACGGCGCAGGATCTGCGCATGGATCGCTTCGCGTTGCCCGCCGCCAAGTACCGCCTGGTGGTCGCGCTCGAGGCAGCGATCGACGCTGCCGAGCACCTGATCGCCTCCGAGGGTCTGCGGGCGTCGACGAGCTTCGCCGACACGTTCGCCGTCCTGGGCGAGTCGGGTCATCTCGACGGAACGCTGAGCGAGGCGATGCCGCGCTCGTCGTCCTCGGCGAGCGGCTCGGCCTGTACCGGGCGCTCGCGGGGAGCGGGCCGTCCACCCCGCAGGAGCTCGCCGAGATCACCGGCACCGCCGCCGTCTACGTGCGGCCGTGGCTCGCCGCGCAGGC
>JACCXR010000007.1 GCA_013696915.1 Euzebyaceae bacterium | reverse complement strand
CGGTCGCGCAGCGACCGTCATGGGATTGCTGACGTATGCCCGCAACGCCGCCCGGACGTGCGCCGCCTCGGATTCGCCACTGCCCGCCGACAGCGCCTTCAGCGCGCGGTCGAGCTCGGCGTCGATGTACAGCTGCTTGCGCACCATCGCCATTGAACCGGAGTATGTATCACCATCGACGGCGACGCGGGCCCCTCGCTGCCGAGCCGGACGCTCCCTCGCATACGATCTGCGCTGCCGGCGAAGCGTCAGAGCTGAAAGGTGGAGCTGGTGGGTGAGGTGACCAAGTACCAGCGGGTGCTGTTGAAGCTGTCGGGGGAGGCGTTCGCCGACGTGGCCAACAGCATCAGCCCCACCGTCGTCTCGTCGATCGCGCGGCAGCTCGCCGACGTGGCCGAGCTCGGTGTGCAGGTCGGGATCGTCTGCGGTGGCGGCAACATCTTCCGGGGCACGTCGCCGCAGGCGTCCGGGATGGACCGCTCCAGCGCCGACAACATGGGGATGCTGGGGACCGTCATCAACGCCCTCGCGCTCCAGGACGCGTGCGAGAAGCGCGGCCTCCAGACCCGGGTCCAGTCAGCCGTGTCGATGCAGGAGCTGTGCGAGCCGTACATCCGCCGGCGCGCGATGCGCCACCTCGAGAAGGGCCGGCTCGTGATCTTCGCCGCGGGCCTGGGCGCCCCGTACTTCTCCACCGATACCGCCGCGGCCCAGCGCGCCCTGGAGATCGGCGCCGAGGCCATCCTGAAGGGCACCAAGGTCGACGGCGTCTACGACAGGGACCCCGCGCTGTTCGGGGACGCGACGCGCTTCGGAAGGCTCACCTACCTCGACGTCCTCAGCAGAAACCTGCGGGTCATGGACGCGACCGCCATCTCGTTGTGCATGGACAACCACCTTCCGATCATCGTCTTCAAGCTGCTGGAGGAAGGGAACATCCGCCGCGTCGTGACCGGTGAGGACATCGGCACGCTGGTCGAGCACATGGAGGCGAGCGCGCAGTGATCGACGACACGCTGACCGACGCGGAGCTGCGGATGGACGCGGCCGTCGAGCACGCGCAGGGCGAGTTCGCGAAGATCCGCACCGGGCGGGCCAACCCCGGGCTGATCGCCGACCTGCCCGTCGAGTACTACGGCGCGCCCACCCCGCTCCAGCAGCTCGCCGGGGTCACCGCGCCCGAGGCGCGGATGCTCGTCGTCACCCCGTACGACCGTGGAGCGATGAAGGAGATCGAACGCGCCATCCAATCGAGCGACCTCGGGCTCAACCCGTCCAACGACGGCCTGGTCATCCGGGTGATCTTCCCCGAGCTCACCGAGGAACGCCGGCGCCAGTTCGTGAAGCGCGCGAAGGAGCGGGCGGAGGACGGCCGCATCGCGGTGCGCAACATCCGCCGCCACGCGAAGACCGAGATCGACCGGCTCGCCCGCGACGGCGACGTCTCCGACGACGACGCTCACCGCGCCGACAAGACGCTGCAGGACCTCACGGACCGCCACGTCCACCGCATCGACGAGCTCCTCGCCCACAAGGAAACTGAGCTCTTGGAAATCTGAGGGTTCTTTCCGTCGCCATGGAGCCTGCGCCCGCCCCGCCACCCGACGCCTCCCGCGCCGCGCCCGTCACTCGGCCGACCTACCGGCGGAGCCCCGGGCGGGACCTGCCCATGGCGATCGCGGTCGGGCTCACCCTCGCCGCGGTCTTCCTCGGCACCCTGTTCCTCAACGCCTGGGCGTTCCTCACGTTCGTCGCGATCCTGGTCGTGATCGCCCAGCTGGAGCTCGACAGCGCCTTCCGCGCCCAGGGCCTGCGCCCCGCCACACCGGTCGCGGTCGGCGCCGGGCTCGTGACGATCTACGGGGCGCACGGCCTCGGCGAGGCGGGACAGTCGCTCGGTCTCGTCGTCCTCGTGATCGGCACGATGCTCGTCACGCTGCTCGACGGAGGCCGCCGGCAGGTCGCGGCCAGCCTCGGCGCGGCCTTCCTGATGACCCTCTGGGTGCCGTTCCTCGCCAGCTACGCCGCGCTGCTGCTCGCCCGGCCCGACGGGATCTGGTTCGTCATGGCCGCGATCGCGCTCACCGTCAGCAATGACATCGGCGCCTACGCCTTCGGGTTCAAGTTCGGCCGCCACTCACTCGCGCCGAGCGTCAGCCCCGCGAAGACCTGGGAGGGTTTCGCCGGCGGGCTGGCCACCGTCCTGCTGATCGCCGCGTTCGTCACCGCGGAGGTTGTGCCCGGGCTCGGCCGCGGGCAGGCCCTGGTCCTGGGCGCCGGCATCTCGGTGGCCGCCACGCTCGGCGACCTGGCGGAGTCGCTCGTCAAGCGCGACCTCGGCGTGAAGGACCTCGGCCGGATCCTCCCCGGCCACGGCGGCGTGATGGACCGGGTCGACGCGATGCTGTTCACCCTGCCGGTGGCGCACCTGCTGCTGCTGGCGCTCGGGACCTGAGCCGTGAAACGCCGAGGCTCGTCCGAGGCGATTCTCATGACCTCGATGGGGGCGGTCGCGCAGCGACCGCCATGGAGATGCTGAGCCGTGGATGCCTACGACCCCGGCACGCTGCCGGCGCTGCTCGCCGGCGAGCCGCCCTACCGGCTCCGCCAGGTGCGGTCCTGGCTCGCCAGGGGCATCGACGACCCAGCCGGGATGACCGACCTCCCGCAGGAGCTGCGCGAACGGCTCGGGGCCCGGCTCGCACCCGCTCCGCGCGTCCTGCGCATCTCCACGGCCGACGGCGGCCTGACCCGGAAGGTGCTGCTCGAGTGCGGGGGCGGGGAGGCGGTCGAGAGCGTGCTCATGCTCTACCCGCGCACGAGCGGCCGGGCCGCCCGCGCGACGGTGTGCATCTCGACCCAGGCCGGGTGCGCGCTGGGCTGCCCCTTCTGCGCGACCGGCCAGGCGGGCTTCCGCCGGCAGCTCACGGTCGGCGAGATCCTGCGCCAGGTCACGGTCATGCAGCGCCTGCTCGCCGCGGGCGAGGCCGCCGTGCCGGGCGCTGTAGACCACGTGACGAACGTCGTGTTCATGGGCATGGGGGAGCCGCTCGCCAACCTCGACGCCACGGTCGCCGCCGTCCGGTGGCTGGTCGACCAGGCGGGACTCGGCCTGTCGGCCCGTTCGATCACGGTGTCGACCGTGGGCCTCGTGCCGGGCATCCGCCGCCTGACCGGCCTCGGCCTGCCGATCACGTTGGCCGTCAGCCTCCACGCCCCCGACGACCGGCTACGCGACGACCTCGTGCCGGTCAACCGCCAGCACCCGCTCGCCGAGCTGCTCGAGGCGTGCCGCGGGTACCGCGCCGCGACCGGGCGCCGCCTGACCTTCGAGTACGTCCTCATCGACGGCGTCAACGCGGCGATGGGGCAGGCCCGGGCGCTCGCCGCGCTCGTGGGCGACATGGGGTGCCACGTCAACCTCATCCCGATGAACCCGACCCCGGCCGTGCCGTGGACCGCGCCGCCGGTGCCCGCGCAGCGGGCGTTCGCCGGCGTCCTGGAGCGCGCCGGGGTGCCGACGACCATCCGGCGCAACCGCGGCGGGGACATCGACGCGGCCTGCGGGCAGCTCTACGCCTCGTACGCGGTCGCGAGCGGGAAGGTCCTGCCCGCCGCCGTCGGCGCGGCCGAGCGGGTGTCGGCGGTCGCCGCAGACGCCGACCGGCGGTGAGCGACCCCACGTCCGTCGCCGTGCTCGGGGCGACGGGCTCCGTCGGGACGCAGACGCTGGACGTCATCGCGTCGCACGCCGACCGCTTCACGGTGTCGGGGCTGGCCGCGGGGACGAACGACGAACTGCTGGTCCGGCAGGCCCGCCGGCTGCGCGTCCCGCGGGTGGCGCTCGCCGACGAGGCCGCTGCAGCGCGGGCGCGGCGCGCACTCGGCGCCGGTGTCGAGGTGCTCGGCGGGGCCGACGGGGTGCTGGAACTCGCGGGCGCCGGCGCCGACGTGGTGCTCAACGGCATGGTCGGCTCCCGGGGCCTCCCGGCGACCCTGGCAGCGCTCGGGGCGGGCAGCCGCCTGGCGCTCGCGAACAAGGAGTCGCTCATCGTCGGCGGGCAGCTCGTCCTCGACGCGGCCCGCGCCGGCCAGCTCGTGCCGGTGGACAGCGAGCACATGGCTCTGGCGCAGTGCCTGCGAGGCGGCACCGCGGCCGAGGTCGCCCGGCTCGTCGTCACCGCCTCGGGAGGGCCGTTCCGCGGCCGCACCCGTTCCGAGCTCGCCGACGTCAGCATCGACGACGCGCTCGCTCACCCGACCTGGGACATGGGCGCCGTCATCACCGTGAACTCGGCGACCATGGCGAACAAGGGCCTGGAGGTCATCGAGGCCCACCTGCTGTTCGGCATCGACTTCGACCGCATCGACGTGGTCGTCCACCCGCAGTCGATCGTCCACGCGATGGTCGAGTTCTGCGACGGCGCCGTCCTCGCCCAGCTCTCGCCGCCGGACATGCGCCTGCCGATCCAGCTGGCGCTCGGCTGGCCGGACCGGCTGCCGCACGCCCCCGCCCGGATGGACTGGACCGCCGCCGCCACGCTGGAGTTCGAGCCCCTCGACCGCCAGACCTTCCCGATGGTGCACCTCGCCGTGGAGGCCGGCCGCCGTGGCGCCACCTATCCTGGGGTCCTCAACGCGGCGAACGAGGAGGCGGTCGGGGCCTTTCTCGGCGGGCGCATCCCGTTCCTCGGCATCGCCGCGGTCGTGGAGGCAGTCTTGGAGGAGCACACCGGGGGAGGACCGCTCGACCTCGGCGCCGTCCTCGAAGCCGAGGAGCGGGCCCGGACGCGCGCGCGGCACCGGATCGAGCGGCGAGGGAGGTAGGAGGCCGATGTTCGTCGCGATGTTCGTCGCGAGCCTGATCGTGGTCATCATGTTCCACGAGTTCGGGCACTACGCGACCGCCAAGCTGTTCGGCATGAAGGTCGAGAAATTCTTCCTCGGCTTCGGCCCCACGCTGTGGTCCGTGCGCCGCGGCGAGACGGAGTACGGCGTCAAGGCCATCCCTGCCGGCGGCTTCGTGAAGATCCTCGGCATGAGCCAGTACGAGGAGGTCGATCCCGCCGACGCCGGCCGGACCTTCCACGAGCAGGCGGCGTGGAAGCGCGCGATCGTGCTGGCGGCGGGCTCGGCGACGCATTTCCTCGTCGCGGTCGTGCTGCTGTTCTGCGCCCTGGCATTCGTCGGCCTGCCGTCGGCCTCCAACGTCGTGGACTTCGTGACCGACGACAGCCCCGCTCAGCGCGCCGGGCTGCAGCAGGGCGACGCGATCGTCGCGGTCGACGGCGTCGCGACGAGTGACTTCGAGTCGGTCCGCGAACTCGTCACGGCACGCGGCGGCGCGACCATCCCGCTGGTCGTCGACCGCGACGGCAGCCGGACCGAGCTGAGCGTGACGGTGGCCGAGGAAACCCCCGACGGAGAGCGCCAGGGCTTCCTCGGGGTCGCCCCGACGGCGGTCAACCAGCGGCTGCCGGCCGGCGAGGCCCTGGTCGGCACGGTCGCCGGCGACTTCTCGGTCGTCGAGCTCACACGGCTCACCTTCCGCGGCCTGGCCGAGGTCTTCAGCCCCACCGGCCTGTCGAACTGGCTGGGCTCGATCGGCGACCAGGGACCGCGCGACGCGAGCGGCCCGGTCAGCCTGGTCGGCATCGGTCAGGTCGTGAACGCCGCAGGGGCCGCGGGCGACGTCTTCGCCGTGCTGGGCCTGCTCGCGAACCTCAACATCGTCCTGGGAATCCTGAACATCCTGCCGCTGCCGCCGCTGGACGGCGGGCACCTGGCGGTGCTCGGCGTCGAGCAGTCCGTCAACGGCGTGCGACGCCTGCGCGGCAAACGGCCGACCTGGCGCCTCGACCCCTCGGTCGTGACCCCGGTCGCGCTCGCGGTGATCCTGTTCTTCGTCGTGCTCAGCCTCACCGCCCTCTACGTCGACATCACCAAGCCGGCGTCGGAGCTCATCCAGTAGCCGCCATCCGGCGCCGGGCCAGCCGGCTCCCGCACGTGCGGTGCAGCAGGACGAGAGCGCCGGCGAGCAGCACGACGTCTCCGGCGCTGAAGACGGTGGCGAGCGGCCAGGACGACGGCAGGGCGAACACGTCGCCGAGGAGGGGCAGGCGTGCACCCTCGATCGCCGCGGAGTTGGCGAACCGGTCCGTGGCCGGCGCGACCCCCGCGGCCGCCAGCGCGCCGGGTCTGGCCGGCATGACCCCGCCGTTGGCCGCGATCGGCAGCGCGTTGAGCAGGCCTCCGAGGCCCAGCACGGCGACGCCGGGGACTCGGCGGTTGGCCCACACGAAAACGCCGGCGAGGCCGTAGGACGACAGGTGTGCCGCCACGTGCAGACCCGTCGCACGGCCCGGCCAGGTCAGCGCCGCGACCTGGAGCGCCAAGGCCAGCCACAGCACCCACGTCGCCCGGAAGCACAGACCGAGCAGCGCCGGCAACCGGCCGCCGGCGAGCGGGACCGTGGCGACGGCCAGCAGGACGAGCGGGATGAGCACCATGGACCGGCTCCTTCGGGCAGGGGTGGGGCGGAGCGCCGCGGCCAGGCGCTCTCATCGGCAGGATGCGCCGTACGCTGAGCCGTGCATCGCCGAGGATCGTCCGAGGCGATTCCCGTGCCTCGGTGGTGGCGGTCGCGCGTGCGACCGCCGTGGAACGCTGGAGAGCCGGAAGAAAACATTCAAGCCCGGACACGTGCCCGCCGAAACACCTCCTTGACGACAGCCGGTCACCCCGGACCGGCCGCCCCCTCGAAGGAGTCCACCATGAAGCTGCGCACGCTCTCGCTGGTCTACTCGATCTCCACACTCGCCATGGCCGTCTTCGTTCTCGGGGCGCCCTACAAGCTGTAACGCCTCCCAGCGGGCACGCTGGGAGCGGTCCCGTCCCGCGGTGCGATCGACAGGGGTTGCGAAGGTGCTCGGCGCCAGGCCTCGCCTGTTCACCACCTACATTGCCGGCGTCTCGGCCCTGGGCGCCGCTCTGTTCATCGCCGTCCTCACGGTGTTCCAGGGACTGGAGGTCAGCGAGTTCGGCTGGCCGTTCGTCGTGCTGCTGCCGTTCGTCGTCGTCGGCGAGCGCTACCCGCTGCGGGTGCCGCGCGGAGCCGATCAGGGTGTCATCACGGTGTCGACGACCTTCGCCTTCGCGATCCTCCTCAGCCGGGGGACCGCCGCGGCCATGCTCGCCCTCACGCTGTCGTCGGTCGCCGCCGACATCCTCCTTCGCAAACCCGCGTGGAAGGTGCTGTTCAACGCCGCACAGATGACCACGTCGGTGGTCACGGCTGGAGCCGTCCTCGGTCTGCTCACCGGCGGTGCGCCCTTCGGAGCGCCGATCGAGCTCGGCACGCGCGAGCTGCCGGCGGCACTCCTCGCGGCGGCCGCCTTCTACGGCACGAACGTGCTCCTCACCGTCGTGGCCGTCGCGTGGGGCACCCAGGCCTCGGTGATCGACCTGCTCCGGCGTGACCTGAGGTTCCAGGCCCTGACGGCAGCGGTCCTGCTCAGCCTGTCGCCCATCGTCGCTGCCGCCGCCGACCGCAGCCTGGCGCTGGTGCCGCTGTTCGTCGTCTCCATGGCGGCCGTCTACAAGAGCGTGGCGATCTACCTGGAACGCGAGTTCCAGGCCCTGCACGACCCGCTGACCGGCCTGCCGAACCGCGGCCTGTTCACCGACCGCGTGGAACAGGCGATCGTCGCCTCGACGCGGCTGGGCCGGCGGACGGCCGTCATGATGATCGACCTCGACGGCTTCAAGGAGGTCAACGACACGCTCGGGCATCCCGCCGGCGACCGGCTGCTGTCCGACATCGGTCGCCGCCTGGAGTCGACCCTGCGCCAGGTCGACACCGTCGCCCGGCTGGGCGGCGACGAGTACGGCGTGGTGCTCTGGAACGTCGCCGACGCCGACGCTGTGGACCCGATCGTGGCCAAGCTCAGGGCGGTCATCGAGAGTCCCTTCACCTTCGGTGATGTGACCCTGGGCGTGGAGGGGAGCGTCGGGGTGGCCCTCACCCCAGAGCACGGCGACGACGCTGAGAGCCTCATCCGGCACGCCGACGCGGCGATGTACGAGGCGAAGCGGACCCGCAGCGGCCACCGGGTGTACTCGGGCGAGGATTCCGGCCAGACCACCCGGATGACGCTGATCGTCGGGCTCCGCGAAGCGATCGAGCAGGGCAGCCTGGTCCTGCACTACCAGCCCAAGGTGACGCTTCGGACCGGGCAGACGCTCGGGGTCGAGGCGCTCGTGCGATGGGACCAGCCGGGCAGGGGCCTGGTGGCCCCCGACGCCTTCATCCCCCTCGCAGAGCAGACGGGGCTGATGGGCAAGCTCACCCGGTACGTCCTCGACGCCGCGCTGGCGCAGAACGCGCGATGGCGGCGCCGCGGCCTCGACCTGCGCGTGGCGGTCAACATCTCGGCGCGCGACCTCCAGGACCCCGGCTTCCCCGCGCTGGTCGACGGCCTGCTGCGCCGGTGGGAGCTGGAGCCATGGTGGGTGGAACTGGAGATCACCGAGAGCGCGATCATGTCCGACCCGACCCGGGCGCTGGATGTGCTGACCCAGCTGCACCGCATGGGGGTCGTCCTCGCCCTCGACGACTTCGGGACCGGGACGACATCGCTGACCCAGCTGCAGCACCTGCCGGTCGACGTCATCAAGATCGACAAGTCCTTCGTCGTCAACCTGGTCGCCGGCGCGCCGGACGAGGTCATCGTGCGGACGATCATCGACCTCGGCCGTGGACTGGGGCTGGAGGTCGTGGCCGAGGGCGTCGAGAGCGAGTTCCTGTGGGACCGGCTCGGCAGCTTCGGCTGCGACGTCGCGCAGGGCTTCTACCTCAGCGCCCCGGTCCCAGCCGCGGAGCTGGATGCCTGGATGGCCGCGAGTGGTCGCCGCTGACCGGCGTCACCTCTCGCCGAGGACCCTGCCGACGGCGGCCGCGTCGTCGGGCGGCACACGGTCGACCAGCCGGACGTCGTCGAAGCCGGCGTCCGGTGTGAGGATGCTGCTGATGCCCTCCGCCTGGCACGTCGCCACGTGCACCAGGCCCCGCGCCGTCAGAGCCGGGTAGTCGTCGAAGAGCGGCGGCATCCTCGCCATCACCTCGTGGGTGATCGGGATGACCGGGGCGAACAGGTCGAGGGTGTCGCGCGCCATCTGCGCACCGATGCTGCGAAGTTCCAGAGCCGAGAAGCGGTGCAGGATCTCCTGGACGACTTCCGCGGACGTGACCCCGTCGATCCGCCCGGCCGCGACGTGGCCGAGGATGTCACGGCACGGCGCTCTGAGGGGATGAGGTCGGCCGCCCGCATACATCATGACGGCCGTGTCGACGAAGATCGTCAACCCACCACCCCGTCGATGATCTGCGCCTTCATGGCGGGCCAGTCGCCGACGGGCGCGTCGAGCGAGCACAGCGACTCGAGGGCATCACCTCGCGAGCGTGACCTCGACGCGGTGTACGCGTCCACCGCCTCGCGCACGATCGCTCCGACGGAGACGCCCCGACGCGTCGCCAGACGTTCCAGTCGTGCGCGCTGTTCCGGCGTCAGCAGGATCTGGGTGCGCTCCGACAGCATGTGCATATCATACCATGCGCCTCCGATATGACGCCCCGTCAGCGGCGCGTCATGAGAATTGCCTCGGACGAGCCTCGGCGATTCACGGGTCAGCGGTCCCATGGCGGTCGCTGCGCGACCGCCACCACCGAGGTCATGAGAATCGCCTCCGCAAGCTCCGGCGATCACGGGTCAGGTAGCCTGGGCAGCGTCGCTCTCCCCTCCGCACTGGACCTCGCCGTGCCCACATCCCTGCCCATCTTCAACACCGCCGCGCCGGCGCCCCCCCACCTCGCGCCGCCCGTCCGGCGCGCCAGCCGGCGCATCAGCGTCGGATCCGTGCCGGTCGGCGGAGGCTCCCCGATCAGCGTGCAGTCGATGACGACGACGCCGACCCACGACATCGACGCGACGCTGCAGCAGATCGCCGCTCTCAACGCCGCCGGCATCGACATCGTCAGGGTCGCCTGCCCCCGGCAGGAGGACGCCGACGCGCTCGCGACGATCGCCGCGAAGTCCACGGTGCCGATCATCGCGGACATCCACTTCCAGTGGAAGTACGCCATGGCGGCGATCGAGGCGGGGTGCGCCGGCGTCCGCATCAACCCCGGCAACATCCGCAAGCACGACAAGGTCAAGCTGATCGGCGACGCGGCCCGGGAGCGGGGCATCCCGATCCGCATCGGCGTGAACGGCGGGTCGCTCGAGGACGTGCTGCTCGCGAAGCACGGGGGTGTCACGCCCGAGGCGCTCGTCGAGAGCGCGCTCGGCGAGGCCGGGCTGCTGGAGGAGGTCGGCTTCGGCGACACGAAGATCTCGGTGAAGCACTCAGACCCGTGGGTGATGATCCAGACGTACCGCCTGCTCGCCGAGCGCTGCGACTACCCGCTCCATCTCGGCGTGACCGAGGCGGGCCCCCTCAAGACCGGTGTGCTGAAGTCGGCGATCGGCATCGGGACCCTGCTCGCCGAGGGCATAGGCGACACGATCCGCGTGTCGTTGTCCGCGGACCCCGTCGAGGAGGTGAAGGCCGGCATCGGCATCCTCGAGGCGCTCCACTTGCGCGAGCGCGGCCTCGACGTCGTCTCCTGCCCGTCGTGCGGCCGGGCCGAGGTCGACGTCTACACCCTCGCCGAGCAGGTGCAGGCCGCGCTCGAGGGCATCGACGTGCCGCTGCGGGTCGCGGTGATGGGGTGCGTGGTCAACGGTCCGGGGGAGGCGCGGGAGGCCGACCTCGGGGTCGCCGCGGGCAAGGGCAAGGGCCAGATCCTCCAGCGCGGCCAGGTGCTGTTCACCGTGCAGGAGTCCGACATCGTGGAGACGCTCGTGCACTTCGCGAACGAGATGGCCGACGAGATCCGGGCCGAGCGCGGCCAAGGTGCCCCGGTCGTCGTCGCGTAGGTCCGCCGGTCCGCCGGTCCGCCGGTCCGCCGGTGCCACGCTCGCGCGGGACCGCGCGCGGGCGTCGCACCACCAGACGAGGAGAACGCCAGTGCCGCCGCTATCCGCCGCCGCCGCCGCCGACTTCGTCGCGGAGCGCCATTGGGGCGTGATCGTGACGATCAAGGTCTCGGACGGCCGACCGCAGCTGTCGAACATCGGCTACGACGTGCGTGACGGGCGGGTGCGGGTCTCGGTCACGGACGGCCGCGCCAAGACCGCGAACGTGCGCCACGACCCGCGGGTCAGCCTTCACGTCACCAGCGACGACTTCTGGACCTACGTCGTCGCGGAGGGCGAGGCGTCGCTCAGCGCCGTCGCGGCGCAGCCGGGCGACCCCACCTGCCGGGAGCTGCTCGACGTCTACGAGCGCATCCGCGGTGAGCCCCACCCCGACCCCGACGACTTCCACCGTGCCATGGTCGACGAGCGCCGCCTCGTGCTCGCCTTCGACATCCAGCGGCACTACCCGACGACGTAGCCGCCGGGCGGGCCGCGCCGCGAACCCGGATCGGGGGCATTGCCGGTCTCCCGGGCTGCTGCTACGGTTGCCCAACGGACCGGGCGAGCCGGGAGGTTCTTTCACGTCCGCGGGTCGGTGCGCTCGCTCCAGGCATGGCTCGAACCGAACCGACCGCACGGAAGTGGGCGTCCACGCCCACTTTTTGTTTCCCCGGGGGGACCACGACCCAGGAGGTGACCGCGATGCCACCAGACGCACGGGTCCGCGACCTCGTGGCCCCTCTCGCGGACGCCGCCGCGGTCGACCTCGTGGACGTCCAGATCATGGGCGCCGGGGCCCGGACACTTGTGCGCATCGTGATCGACCGCAAGGGCGGCGTCGACCTCGCGGTGTGCCAGCGGTTCTCGAACGACGTGTCGGCGCTGCTCGACGCCGAGGACCCGATCGACGCTCGCTACGTGCTGGAGGTCACCTCTCCCGGGGTCGACCACCCGCTGCGTGACCGGCGGGCGTTCGACCGGGTGGAGGGGCGCCCGGTGCTCGTCCACCGCAAGTCGGGTGACGGCGCGGTGCGGCAGCTGTCGGGCACCGTGCTCGCCGCCCGCGAGGACGACGTCGAGCTCGACGTCGAGGGTGCGGCCGTGCGCGTGCAGTACGCGGAGATCGTCAAGGCGACCCAGGCACTGCCCTGGTAGCGCCGGAGGAAGGGTGGAGCACATGAAGGTCGAGATCGAGGCGCTGCGGAGCATCGAGCGCGAGAAGGGCATCGGCTTCGAGACCGTCATCGACGCGCTCGAGAGCGCCCTCGCCAGCGCCTACAAGCGGTCCGACGCCCAGGCCGAGGAGGCCCGCGTCGTGATCGACCGCCAGAGCGGCGAGGTGGTGGTCTACGCCCAGGAGCTCGACGACGACGGCAACGTCGTGAACGAGTGGGTCGACACCCCGAGCGACTTCGGGCGCATCGTCGCCCAGACCGCCAAGCAGGTCCTCATGCAGCGCCTCCGCGAGGCCGAGCGCGAGATGACCTACGGCGAGTACTCCGGCAAGGAGGGCGACCTCGTCACGGGCACCCTGCAGATCCACGACCGCGGGCTGACCGTGCTCGACCTCGGCAACGCCGAGGCCGTTCTGCCGTACGCCGAGCAGGTCCCGACCGAGCGGTACGAGCACGGGACCCGCCTGCGCGCCTACATCGTCGAGGTGCGCCGGTTGGTCAAGGGCCCCCAGATCATCTGCAGCCGGAGCCACCCGAACCTGGTCCGTGAGCTCTTCCGGCTGGAGGTCCCCGAGATCGCGGACGGCACCGTCATCATCCGCGCGATCGCCCGCGAGGCCGGCCACCGCACCAAGATCGCGGTCGAGTCCCGGGACGCCGGCGTCGATCCGGTCGGCGCGTGCGTCGGCGCCCGCGGAAGTCGCGTCCGCGCCATCGTCGAGGAGCTCAACGAGGAGAAGATCGACATCGTCACATGGTCCGACGAGGCGGCGGCCCTGGTCGCCAACGCCCTGTCGCCCGCCAAGGTGCAGGAGGTCTACCTCTACCCGGAGGACGCGACGGCCCTGGTCGTCGTCCCCGACTACCAGCTGTCGCTGGCGATCGGGCGCGAGGGGCAGAACGCGCGCCTCGCGGCCCGCCTCACCGGGTGGCGCATCGACATCAAGAGCGAGACGCAGTTCGCCGAGGAGCAGGCCGCGTTCCAGGCCGCCTTCGAGCGGGGTGAGGTCGACGAATTCGGCAACCCGATCTCGGCCCCGGAAGCCGCAGGCGAGGCCCAGGGGGCCCCGCAGGACGGCGGTGGGGTCCCCGCCGCGGCCGCGGCCGGCGACGCCGCCGCGCCGGCCGAACAGGAGTAGTCTGGTGGCCATCCCCACTCGCACGTGTGTGGCGTGCCGCCGGACCGCGGGGAAACCCGAACTCCTCCGGCTGGTCGTCGGCGAGCGAGCCGTCCAGGTCGACCTCACCGCCCGCCATGCGGGTCGTGGCGCGTACCTGTGCGGACGGGGAGCGTGCCTGGACGCCGCGCTGCGGCGTGACGGCGCGCTGATCCGGCGCGCGCTGCGCATCGGCGACCGGGGCGTCACGCTCGACGCGGACGCCCTCCGGGGCCAGGTCGGCGCGGCAGGGCAGGAAACGGTGGCAGCAGGAGCGGTGCACGACGCCGCGAAGGAGCACAGCGGCGCAGTGCCGCTAGGGAGTGGGCGCTCGTGAGCAAGGTTCGGATCTACGAACTGGCCAAGGAAACCGGCCTGGCCAACCGGGACGTCATCCGGCGCCTGGCCGACCTCGGGGTCGATGCCAAGTCGCACTCCTCGACCGTCGAGGACGACGCGGCGGCGCGCTTCCGCGAGAGCCTGGGAAAGCAGCGTGAGCGGCGCCGCCAGGCCGACGAGGATCGGGCCCGGCGCGAAGCCGAGGAGTACGACCTCGATGCGCTGAAGACCACCGCCGCCGCAGCGACGGCGCGCCGGATCCTGCCTCCGCACCTGCGCCAGCCCGCGGCCCCCGCGGCCCCCGCCGCGCCCGCCGCCGAACGGCCTTCACCTGCTGAGGGCGCTCCCGCGCCGCCGCCCCGG
>JACCXR010000585.1 GCA_013696915.1 Euzebyaceae bacterium | reverse complement strand
CCGCGGGTGACGTCCACGCTGATCGGCGCGAGCAGCGTCGCCCAGCTCGAGGACAACGTCGCCGCGTTGGAGAACCTCGCGTTCACCGAGGCCGAGCTCGCCGAGATCGACCAGCACGCGACGGAGGGCGACGTGAACCTGTGGGCGGCCTCCAGCGACGCCTGACCGCCGCCGCCTGACGGCCCCGGGAAGCAGCATCGCTCCCGGGGCCCGCAGGCCGAACCGCGTCCCAATCAGCGGCGGGTGTTCATGTACGGGTCGTTGGCGAGCTCGCGGAACGCCGTCGCCGAGGCGGACGTCGAGCGCGACCGCCAGTCGTAGAGCTTGTTCGAGTCGAAGTAGATCCACGCCGCGATCCCGGGGAGCTGATCGCGGAGCATGGGCGCGACCTGCCGGAACCACTCGGCCTTCTCGCCGGTGCGGCGCTCCTGCACGCCGGTCTCGCCGACCATCATCGGCTTGTTGCGGGACACCCCGAAGGCGTGGAAGGCCTCGAAGATCTCGAAGGTGGTGCGCCAGTCGTCCCGCGCCCGGCCCGGCGCCCAGTTGTAGCCGTCGGCGCAGATCCAGTCGACCTGGTCGTCGCCCGGGTACCACCGCTGCGACTCGCCGGTCGCGAAGTTGTGGGCGTTCGGGCACCAGGCCCACACGGCGTTCGTGGCGCCGCGCTGCTCGAAGATGCGGTGGATCCGGCGCCACGCCGCGATGAAGTCCGCGGGGGTGTGCGCCTCCTTGGCCGTCCAGTTGCCGTCCATCTCCTGGAACCAGCGGATGAACACCGGCTGCCCGAGGGCCTTCACGCCGTCGGCGCGGGCGCGGATCATCGCGTCGAACTCGCCGGTGTTGATCCGGACGGTGTCGCCGCGGGCCCACGAGATCACCGGGGTGCGGCCGTTGTCGAGGTGCCACTGCTCGCGCCAGCTGGGGAACGTGCTCTTCCAGCCGTAGAAGTACATCGACAGGTCGAGCTGGCGGCCGATCCGGCGCTCCTGGTCGGTGATCCGGGCCTGCTGGGAGGTGCGCGTGAACGTGTAGCCGTCGTCGGTGGGGCTGAGGTACTCGCCGAACAGCACGCCCGTCGGGGGGACGAGGGGGCCGGCGGGGCGGGCGTAGGCGGCGTTCGCCGGCGGGGTCGGCAGCAGCGCCAGGACGGCCGCGACCGCGAGGACGATCAGGGCGAGGCGCTGGGTGCGGGAGGGGGCCTGGCGCGCCGTGGTGGCGTTCGTGTGCATCGGGGGCTCACTTTCGCGGCCGGCTCAACGCGGGCCTGGATCGTCGGGGGCTTCTGGGTTCTCGGCCGGATGGCGGGCCGGCTTGAGCGGCTCTTTCCTCCCGGCTCTTCCGCGGACGGGCACGTAGGGTTGCGGGGACGACCGCGACCGGAAGCGACCCAGCCGACATGACCACCACCGACCCGGCCGCGGCCACGAGCGGCTGGACCTCCGCGGACATCCCCGACCAGACCGGCCGGACGTTCGTCGTGACCGGCGCGAGCAGCGGCGTCGGGCGGGCGGCGGCGCTGGAACTCGCGCGCCACGGCGCGCACGTCGTGATGGCCTGCCGCGACGTCGGGAAGGGCGATCTCGCCGCCGACGCGATCTGCCGGCGGCATCCGCGCGCCTCGGTCGAGGTGCGCGCCTTGGACCTCGCCGACCTCAGCAGCGTCCGCGCGTTCGCGGCGGCGTTCGTCGAGGGGGGCCGGGGGCTCGACGTGCTCGTCAACAACGCCGGGGTGATGGGGTTGCCGCGCAGCCTGTCCGCCGACGGCTACGAGCGGCAGTTCGCGACGAACCACCTGGGCCACTTCGCCCTCACCGGGCTGCTGCTGCCCGCGCTGAGCGCAGAGGGCGTCCGCGTCGTCACCGTCACGAGCAGCGGTCACCGCGCCGGCCGAATGCGCTTCGGCGACCTGATGGGCGAGCGGCGCTACCGCCGCTTCGGCGCGTACTTCCAGAGCAAGCTGGCGAACCTGCTGTTCACCTACGAGCTGCAGCGCCGCCTCGCCCGCGCCGGCGCGGACGCGATCGCGGTCGCGTGCCATCCGGGGGTTTCGAGCACGGCGCTCGGCCGCGCCACGCCGGTGCAGTCGTGGGTCATCGGGCTCGGCGACGGGCTCGTGTCCCAGCCGGCGGCGATGGGGGCGCTGCCGACGCTGCGCGCCGCGACCGATCCCGGCGTGCGGGGCGGGGACTGCTTCGGCCCACGGGGGATCGCCGAGATGGCGGGTCCTCCGGTGAGGGTGGCGTCCAGCCGGGCGTCGCACGACGAGGAGGTCGCCCGCCGGCTCTGGGAGCACTCGGTCGAGCTGACCGGCGTCGACTACGGCGGGCTCTGACGCCGGCAGGCTGCCGTGACGCGTGGGCGGGGGGCGACCGCCACCGTCACCGGCCTGGGGCCGCCCTTTCGGCAACAGCCGAGCGGCTTCCCGCCACGGCCGGCCCGGGATCCCACGCCGAATTGGGGGCTGGCGGCCGGACGCCGACGCCTTGGGCGGCCCAACCTTTGAAGGGTAGGCGCGGACAGCGGCGTCTACCCTTCGATCGTTGCCCTGAGAGGCCTCCGAGGCGATCTCACCGGCGGCCAGCCCCCAACCTTTGAAGGGTAGGCGCGGGCAGCGGCGTCTACCCTTCGAACGATGCCCGGGGCGGGCCCAACGTCCAGGAGCCGGCGGTCTAGAAGAAGCGGAACTTCGAGGACAGCTCGGCGGAGAAGGCCATGATCACGGCGAGGTAGAAGTAGCCGGTCGCCGCCTGGATCGAGCGCCCCCCTTCGCCGGCGAGCTTCCACACGAAGCCCGCGATGATCGCGCAGATGGCGACCAGCCCTCCCGCCAGCAGCACCGTGAACCCGGGGACGGCCAGAAAGGGTGAGAAACCGGTGTCCGCGGTGGCCGGGGCGGGGTTGCCCGCCGACAGCGCCGCAGCACCGATCCCGCCGGCGACGCCGGCGATGTACCACCAGACTCCGCGGATCATCCAGCGCTGGTCGAGGCGGCGCTCGACGAGGTACCAGTGCCCGAGCAGGAGTCCGTACAGGGTCGCCCCGAGGAACAGCGCCCCCAGCGCGAGCTCGATGATGCCGGTCGCCACAGCGCTGTCGCGCAGCTGCGCGACCAGCGGGAGCGTGACGACCCCCGCCGCCGCGGCGACCACGCCCGCCGCGCGCGCCGGCGTCTCCAGCCGCGCGAGCAGCAGCACCTGCCACAGCACGAGCAGCCCGGCGAAGACGGCCAGCCCGGCAGCCGCGGTCCCGCCCCCCGCGCGCGGGGCGGCGGCGACCTCGGTCCGGGTCAGCGCCCACGCGCCCAGGGCGCACAGCGTCACCGTGACTCCGGTCAGCAGGAAGAACCCGCGCCGGACGACGCCCCAGACCCCGCTCGCCCACAGCACGACCGAGCCGCCGACGGCGGTCTCGAGCAGGATGACGGACATGACCCCGGACGGGCCGGACATGGTGCTCCTCGACGCTGGGACGGGTGGACCGGGTGGACCGGGGTCCATAGTGCCAGCGACGCCGGCCGCGCCCTGCGGCGACCGCCGGCCGCGCGGCCGCCCGGCTGCGCGTCAGTCCGAGCGGTCCTGCAGGTAGCGGACGAGCGTGCGCACGCCCATGCCGGTGGCCCCGCGTGGGGTGTAGTAGGAGTCGCCGTCCTCGGTGAAGGCGGGACCGGCGATGTCGAGGTGCGCCCACGGGACGCCCGCCGTGAACTCCTTGAGGAAGAGCCCGGCCACGATCGTGCCGGCCTGGCCCGCCTTGCCGATGTTCTTCATGTCGGCGACGTCGCTCTTCAGGTGGTCGGCGTATTCGGGGGGGAGGGGCAGCGGCCACAGCTGCTCCCCCGCCGCGTCGGCGGCCGACCGGAGGGCGTCGACGAGGGCGTCGTCGGTGCCCATGATGGCGGCGATCTTGCCCCCGAGCGCGACCACCTGCGCGCCGGTGAGGGTCGCGAGGTCGATGATCGCGTCCGGCTCCATCTCCGCGCCGTACGCCAGCGCGTCGGCGAGCACGAGCCGGCCCTCGGCGTCGGTGTTCATGACCTCCACGGTCTTCCCGCCGCGGTGCGTCAGCACGTCCGAGACCCGGATGGCGGTCCCCGACGGCATGTTCTCGGCGAGCGCCGCGAGGCCGGTCACCTTGGTCTTGACCGCCAGCTCGGTCAGGACCGACATCGCGGCCACGACCGCCGCGGCGCCCGACATGTCCGACTTCATCGTGGTCATGGCGGTGCTCGGCTTCAGCGAGAGGCCGCCCGAGTCGAACGTGATGCCCTTGCCGACGAGCACGACATGTCCCACGGCGCCGGCGGGGTCGTAGGTGAGCTCCACCAGGCGCGGCGGCTCCGAGGAGCCCTGGCCCACACCGAGGATCCCGCCGAACCCGCCGTCGGACAGCTGCGCCTCGTCGTGGATCTTCACGCCCAGCCCCGACTCACGGCCGATCTCGGCCATGCGCTCGGCGAGCGCCGGCGGCCGCTTCTGCCCGGGCGCCGTGTTGACGAGGTCGCGCGCCAGGCACGTGGCGCGCACGAGCGCCTCGCCGAGCGTGACCCCCCGCCGGACGTCCTCGGAATCGAGCCCCTCGCCGGCGACGAGCAGCAGCGCGCTCAACGACGGGAGATCCGCCGTCTTCGTCCGGTGGCGGGTGAACGCGTACGCGCCGAGTCCCGCGCCCTCGGCCACCGCCCGGCCGCGATCGGCGGCCCGGGCGCCGTCGAGGACGTCGCCCGGGACGACCAGCGCGAGGGTCGACTCCTTCGTGGCGTTGCGCGCGGCGGCACCGGCCGCGCGCCGGAGCGTCTCCAGGGTCGCGTCGCCGGCGTCGCCCAGCCCGACGACCATGAGCATCTGCGCCCCGGCCCGCCCGCGGGTGGGAATGCGCGCGACTGCACCGAGGTCCCCCTCGAAGCGGATCCCCGCGAGCTCGGCGGCGAGGTCGACATCGAGCGCCGACGCGAACGCCGTGGCGTCCCGGCCGGGCACGGCCACGCCGTCGCCCTTTGCGGCGAAGACGGCGACCGCCGCGGCGGTCACGGCGGTCGGCGCCTGCTCGACCATCTCGAACGTGGGCATCACAACTCCATCGGCATGGTGGTGGAAGGGCGCAGTCTAGCCGGGCTCCGGGGCGCCCCGACCTACACTGACGGGCCGATGGACGCCACGAACGACTTCGAACCGGTCGCGGTCGACTTGCGCGACTACGTCATGTTCGACCTCGACGGGGCCGCCGGGCGGCGGGTGTTCGCCACCGACGTCGTCGCCGTCGACGTCGTCTGCCTGGAGCCGAGGCAGGCGCTCGACGCCAGGACGTTCGCCACCGGCGACGCGATCTACACCGTCCTCGGGGGCCTGGCGTGGGTCGTCGTCGACGAGGCCGAGGTCACCCTGCAGGCGCTGCAGTCGGTGATGGTCCCGGCCGGGGTGCCGCACGGACTGCGCAACGACTCCCCCGACCCGCTGATCCTGCAGGTCGTCGTGAGCCCGCCGGAGGACGCCCCGGTGCTCCAGGCCGGCCCCGTTGTCGACCCCCGCGACGACGAGGCCGCGCGCCGGCCGGCGTTTGTCGACCGCCTGCGGCGCACGCTCGGCGGCTGACCCGGTGCGACCGGGGCTCGCGCCGGGCGGCACCGCCACCATGACGGTCACGGTCGACGAGTCCATGACCGCGCGCTTCGACGACGAGGACGTCCACCCGGTGTACGGCACCGCCGCGCTGGTGCAGCACCTCGAGCAGGTGAGCCGCCGGATGCTGAAGCCCCACCTCGAACCCGGCGAGGAGGGGGTCGGCCGGCGCATCGAGGTGCTCCACGAGGCCCCGGTCGCGGTCGGCGAGACCGTCGAGCTCACCGCGACCGTGGCCTCGGTGACGGCGCGGGCGCTCGTGACGCGGGTGTCCGCGCGCTGCAAAGGGCGGGTCGTCGCCCGCGGGCTGTTCGAACAGGCGGTCGTGGACGTGGCGGCGTGGCGGCGGCGGGCGGCTACCCCTCCTCCTCCGGCCGGGGGATGACGTCGAACTCGCCGCTGATGCGGCCGTCCGGGAGCACCAGCGAGAGCGTGCCGACGTAGCGCAGGCCCGGCTCGACGGCCGCCAGGTTCACCTGCCCGGACGTCGCGCGCTGCCGGTCGGCGATGCCCGATTGCACCTCCACCACGGCGACGTCGGTCACCGCGTCGCACGCCTCGGGGGTCCGGCAGTCCCCGGGTCCCACCGGGAGCGACGCGTCCTCGACGAGGAGGTCCGGGTTCTCGAACACGATGACGAACAGAGTTCCGTCGATGTCGCGCGACACGAAGCAGACGTCCCGGTCCGCGCCGTCGTTGGGGTCGCAGTCGCCGGTGTTGAGCGTGGGCAGGCCGTCGGAGACGGCTACCTGACGGCCGCCGATCGCTCCGGTCACCTGCAGACCGGACCGGCCGTCGCGGGGGCGCACGGCGGCGGGCCCGGTGCCGATGCTCTCCGCGCCGCAGCCGGCGAGGCCGAGCACGGCGGCGATGACGGCCAGTCTGCGCCCGAGGCGGCACCTCACGCGCGCTCGACGACCAGCGCCTGGCCCTGTCCCACGCCGACGCAGAGGGTGACGAGGCCGCGACGCTGCCCCGGCTCGCGCCGCAGCCGGTGGAGCAGCGTGGTGGTCAGCCGGGCGCCGGTCGACCCCAGCGGGTGCCCCAGCGCGATGGCCCCGCCCTGCGGGTTCACGATCTCGGGGTCGACCGGGAGCTCCCGCAGGACGGCCAGGCACTGCGCGGCGAAGGCCTCGTTCAGCTCGACGGTGTCGAGGTCCTCCGGCGTCCAGCCGGCACGGCGCAGCGCGAGCAGCGTCGACTCCACCGGTCCGATCCCCATGATGGAGGGGTCGACGCCCACCGTGCCGGAGGCGACGACGCGGGCCACGGGGCGCAGCCCGAAGCGGTCGCACGCGGCCTCGGAGGCGACGAGGACGGCGGCCGCGCCGTCGTTCAGGCTGGACGCGTTGCCGGCGGTCACGGTGCCGCCGGGGCGGAACACGGGCCGCAGCCGGGCCAGCGCCTCCAGCGTCGTGTCGGACCGCGGCCCCTCGTCGCGTTCGAACGTCGCGGACCCCCCTCCCCGGGGCGGGACGTCGACCGGCACCACCTCGTCGTCGAACGCCCCGGCCGCCCATGCCGCGGTCGCCCGCTGGTGGGACCGCAGCGCGAAGGCGTCCTGCTCGTCGCGACCGATGGCGTACTTCTCGGCGAGGTTCTCGGCGGTCTCCCCCATCGCGATCGGCGGATGCAGCTCGGCGAGGCGCGGGTTGACGAAGCGCCAGCCGAAGCTCGAGTCGACCAGCTCCGGCACCCCTCGGGGCGGCAGCGACTCGGGCTTTGCCATCGCCCAGGGGGCGCGGGTCATGGACTCGACACCGGCGGCGATGACGAGATCGCCCTCGCCGACCATGACCGCGCGGGCGGCCTGGACGACCGCCTCCAGGCCCGACGCGCAGAGCCGGTTGACTGTCACGCCGGGCACCGTGACCGGCAGGCCGGCGAGGAGCAGGCTCATCCGAGCGACGTTGCGGTTGTCCTCCCCGGCCTGGTTCGTGCAGCCGGCGACGACCTCGTCCACGGCCTCGCCGTCGATGCCGGTGCGTTCGACCAGCGCTCGCAGCACGCCGGCCAGCAGGTCGTCCGGGCGCACGGACCGCAGCGCCCCGCCGAACTTCGCCACGGGCGTGCGGACCCCGTCCACGAGGTAGGCCTGCGCCACCATGCTCTCGCCTTTCCGTCCGGCTCCGCCGGCGTCCCAGCCTATCGACGGGGGGTTGACGCCGCGGGCCACATGTTACAGAATGATGCCTTCATCCGTTGTCTTCGTAACATCTTGGAGGGTGACCCATCGCCGTGCGCGCCCGATCCGCGCTGTTCACGCTGTTCGGCGACGTCGTGCGCCCGGCCGGGGGTGAGGCCTGGCTGTCCGTGCTCACGGCGTGCATGGGCGCGCTCGACTTCACGCCGGAGGCCACCAGGACCGCGCTGCACAGAATGGCCGCCGAGGGCTGGGTCGAGCCGCGCCGGGCCGGACGGTACGCCGCCTACCGGCTCACCGCGGCCGGCGTCACCCGGCTGGAGGAGGCCGCGGCCCGCATCTACCGCCTCCGGACCGCCGACTGGGACGGCCGCTGGCGGCTGCTCGTCTGCCCGTCCGCCGGCCGTGACGCCGACGTCGTCCGGGAGCTGCGCTGGATCGGCTTCGGGCGATTGTCCCCCGACACCTGGATCAGCCCGCATCCGCACGGCCGGCGCGTCCCTGACCTGCTCGCGGCGCGGGGCATCGACGGCGACGCCACCCGCGTCGTCGCCGAGCGCACGGACCACGACGACGCCATCGTGCGCCGCGCCTGGGACCTGGCCGAGCTGCGCGCCGCGCACGCCGCGTTCCTCGACCGCTGGCGCCACGCGGAGCCCCCAGCCGAGCCGAGGGCCGCCTTCACGACCCGGGAGCGCCTCGTCCACCACTGGCGGTCGTTTTTGTTCCTCGACCCGGGGCTGCCCGCGGCGCTCCTGCCGGAGGACTGGCTCGGCGAGGAGGCCGCGGGCTGCTTCCGCGCGCTCTACGAGGCCGTCGACGCCGGAGCGTGGCGCTTCTACGAGGCACTGACGACCACCGCACCGACCGCCGACGTGGAGCCGCCACCGCGCACGCCCGCCGCGAGTCCGTTCGCACGGGGGCTCGACGCCCTCTCCACCACCGGGAGACCACGATGAGCTACGAGACCCGCACCGCCGACTTCAGAGCCCGGATCAGCGCCGACGAGAAGATCGAGGCATCGGACTGGATGCCCGACGAGTACCGGCAGGCCGCGCTGAAGTTCATCGAGATGCACGCGAACTCCGAGATCATGGGTGCCCTTCCCGAACGCGAGTGGATCCCCCGCGCCCCCTCCCTGCGGCGGAAGATGTCCCTCACCGCCAAGGTCCAGGACGAGGTCGGCCACGGCCACATGCTCTACCGGGTCGCCGAGGACCTCGGAAAGTCCCGTGACGCGATGATCGACGACCTCATCAACGGCCGGACGAAGTTCCACAACGTCTTCCACTACCCGACCTTCACCTGGGGCGACGTCGGCGTCATCGGGTTCCTGATCGACGGGGCCGCGCTCGTGACGCAGAAGGCGCTGCTCGACTGCTCCTACGCCCCGTACGTCCGCGTCCTGAAGCGCATCTGCGCCGAGGAGAGCCTCCACCAGCGTCACGGGGAGGACCTCGTCCTCGAGCTGTGCGCCGGCACCGACGAGCAGCGCCGGATGTTCCAGGAGGCCGTCGACCGGTGGTGGGAGCCGATCATGCACTTCTTCGGCCCGCCGTCGAACCCGGAGAAGGACGTCCTGCTCCACTGGCGGCTGAAGGTCGACTCGAACGAGGTCCTGCGCCAGCGCTTCTTCGACCTCTACGTCCCGAAGCTGTGGGACCTCGGCATCACGATCCCCGACGAGGCCCTGGAGTACGACCGCGAGCGGGGCGAGTGGAACTGGAGCGAACCGGACTGGGACGGGTTCTGGGAGGTGGTCCGTGGGAACGGGCCGATGACGCAGACCCGGCTGGCCTGGCGGCGTTGGATGCATGACGCTCACGGTTGGGTGCGTGAGGCCTTGTCTGAGTCGGGTGTTCGGGCTGCGTGATGTTGTTTTCTTCGGTTCTTCGGGGCCCCCGTCTCAGGCTCCGCAGGAACGGCCTTTTATGCTGCGCCTGAGACGGCGGCCCCGCAGGAACGGCCTCTCATGCTGCGCCTGAGGCGAACCGCTCGTCGCTGGGTCCTTCCCCGCCGGGGCTGCGTCTTCGGGGTGGGGAGCTGAAGGTCAAAGTCAAAGTCGAGATCGAGGTGGTTGAGGTGGAAAGGTGGGAGGTGTTGGGGCGGCGGACCGGGGAGGACCCCTGGACCGCCGTCGGGGCCGTGCACGCCCCTGACGCCGACATGGCCCTGCTGCTCGCGAAGGAGTCGTTTTTCCGGCACGGCGAGGGCGTCGACTTCGCCGTCGTGCGGCTCGCCGACATCCACCGGTTCCCGACGCCGGACATGCTGTCACCGGCGACCGACAAGAGCTACAAGCTGCAGAAGGGCTACACGGGCATGGGGGACAAGCGCCGGCGGGCCGCCGCGCGGGCCGAGGCGGCCGGCGCCGTGGTCGACCGCACGCGGCCCGAGGACCTGAGGGTGCACAACACGGCCCACCGCGGGAGGGGACCCCAGTCGTGAGCGACCCGCGCATCGACCTGCTGCTCGCGATGGCCGACGACGAACTCGTCATCGGCCACCGCCACTCGCAATGGACCGGGGTCGCCCCCCACCTCGAGGAGGACCTCGCGTTCAGCTCGATCGCCCAGGACGAGGTCGGTCACGCCGTGGTGTGGTACGGGCTCGCCTCGGAGCTGACCGGCAAGGACCCGGACGCCCTGGGGCTGGGTCGGCAGCCGGACCAGTACCGCAACGCCATCCTCGTCGAGCGGCCGAACCGCGACTGGGGCTACACCGTCGCCCGCCACTACCTCTACGACACCGCCGACGACGTCCGGCTGGTCGCGCTGGCCGACTCGGCGTGGCGACCGGTCGCAGACGCCACGGGCGCGTTGCGGCGCGAGGAGCGCTACCACCTCCTGCACGCCCGCACGTGGCTGGATCGGCTCGCGCACGGCCCGGTCGACGCCCGGCGCAAGCTCGGGGAGGGGCTGGTCGCGGCCTTCGGGGAGGCGCTCGGGCTGTTCGAACCGCTGCCCGCCGAGGGCGACCTCGTCGCCGACGGCGTCCTGCCGGTCCCCCACGCCGAACTGCTGCAGCGCTGGCTCGACATGATCGCCGCCGACTTCGACGCCCTGGGCCTCGAGCGGGTCCTCGAGGAGGGCGCGACCATGGCCGACCCCGAGTTCGTCCCCACCTCCTCCGGGGAGATGGAGGCGCCCGCCACCCTGTCCGGGCCGCACGTCGAACGGCGCGACCGGGGCTGGGTGCCGGTCGGCGAGTTCACCGGTCGCGGTGGCCGGCACGGGCAGCACAGCGAGGACTTCGCCGAGGTCTGGCAGGAGATGACCGGCACGTACCGCGCCCACCCGGGGGCCACGTGGTGATGGGGCGAAGCTCGAGCGCCAGGATGACCTCCCGGACCGTGACGGCCCCGTCCCCCGAGGACGTCCGCGCCGTCCTCGACGCCGTCCCGGACCCGGAGATGCCGCCGGTGAGCATCGGCGAGCTGGGGATGGTGGTGGATGTCCGCGTCGATGGCGGGCGGGTCGAGGTGGACCTTGTCCCGACCTTCTCCGGGTGTCCGGCCATCGCCGTCATCCGCGAGGACGTCGAGCGGGCCCTGCGTCCGCTGGCCGGCGTCGACAAGGTCGAGGTCCGGTTCGTGAGAGACGTCGTGTGGGACCCGGAGCGCATCACGTTCGCGGGCCGCCGCAAGCTCGCCGAGTTCGGGATCGCCCCGCCCGGGTCCGGCCAGACGCTGCTGGGGATCGGCGGCGTGAAGTGCCCGCTGTGCGGGTCGCGCGACACCGTCGCGGACTCGCCGTTCGGCCCGACGCCCTGCCGCGCGACCAACTACTGCCGCGGGTGCCGCAACCCGTTCGAGGTCATCAAACCGTGACGAGTCAGCGTCTCCACCGCGAGCGGATCGCGCCCGCGGCCCGGCGGTCGAGGAGCGCCGCGGACCCGCCCGCCCGGCGCTAGAAAGGTCTCCGGGGAGCGGCAGCCGACGGCCACAGCGAATGACGACGTACCAGCGGCCAGCGCCCACACCGGCGGCAGCCGCCCCGCGTCACGGTCCCGTACCGTCGCGCGCCCGGTGCCAGAGAAGGGAGGTGGCCAGGATTGCGGCCGCTCCGACAGCCCAAAGGCTGGCCAGCCCGCACCTTCCCGGGTGCCGACCCCCCGGGGCTGCTGACTTCGGTCGCGTCGGCGATCCGCGCGGGTGGTGGTGCGTGCGCCGGCGGGCTGCGTCCGCGGACTCGCCGGGGCTCGCCACGCCCGCACCGAGCACGACGCCGGCGCCGGCGCCGGCGCGACCGTCGGTGCGATCATGGCCGGTCTTCGTCACCGCGGCGGCGGCTGGTCGGCCGACCGCCTGGGAGTGGGTGCCCCGCGCAGCAGCACCACGCCCGTGATGAGCACCAGCACCGCGACGCCACCGAAGGCGAGGTCGTAGACCACCAGATCCTCGACGCCGCGCCGAACCTCGTGCAGGCGGAGCACCTTGTGCTGAATGGTCGCGTCGTAGAGGTTGAAGCCGCCGAAGCCGATGGCGATGCCGGCCCAGAGCCGCCGCGCCCAGCCGTGGAACGGCCGCCGCCCGTCGCGCCACACGCCGACGAGTCCGACGGCGAGCAGGAGGCTCGAGACGAGGTGGAACACGCCGTCCGCCAGCAGTCCGACGGAGCGGACCCGGTCATCGACCGGACCGCCTTCCCGGATGGACAGGTCGAGGAAATGGTGCCAGTCGAGGACTTGGTGGAGGACGAGCTCGTCGAGCGTGCCGACGGCGCCGATGCCCACGAGCACCCCGTACAGCAGCGTGCGCGGACGATGAGCTGATCCCGGTGCGGTCACGACCTTGCTCATCGCTCAGGGGCCGATCGGCCGCCGGCGGGGGTGCCGTGGCGGGCGAGGACCGCGCGGGCGGCTGCCCGCCCGGGGGAGCCGGCGACCCCGCCGACGGGCGCCGTGCCGGCACCGGTGATGAACAGCCCGCGCACCGGGGTGGCGTGCCCGGCCAGCGCCCGGGTGGGTCGCATCCACGCGAGCTGGTCGATGCTGATGTCGAGGTGCATCGGGTGCGCGCCCGGCCAGCGCAGCTCGCGGGCCATCATCGGCGGGGTCCGAAGCGCGCGCCCCCGGATCGACGCCCGGAACCCCGGCGCCCTGCACTCGACCTGGTCGATCATCCGCTCGGCGAACGACTCGGCCTGATCGTCCCAGCCGCCGTCCAGCTCATACGGCGCGCTCGGGCAGGCCAGGTACACGGTGTGGTGCCCCGCCGGGGCGAGCGAGCCGTCCAGCGCGCTGGGGGTGAACGCATAGGTCGGCACGGGGTCCGGCGGCAGCCGCCGCGCGTCCGCCGCCGCGAACCCGGCGGTCATGTCGTCGAGCCGGTCGACGTAGCTTTGCAGACCGTTGTAGTCCCCGGCGCGGGCGCCGCGGTACGCCGGCAGCCGATCGACCGCCACATGCACCAGCATCTGCACCGCGTTGCCGCGATGCGCCGCGCGCAGCTCCTCCGCCGCCCGTCCGGCCAGGGGCGGGTCGAGCAGGTCCAACAGCGCCGTCCTCGGGTCGACCGCGGTCACCACCACCGGAGCGGCGATCCGCTCGCCGGACTCCAACCCGACCGCGCGGACGCGCCCGTCGGGCGCGTCGATCCTGGCCACGGCGGCGCCGGTGCGGACCGTGCCACCCAGCCGGCGGAAGCGGCGCTCGAGCGCGTCGGTCAGCCCCTGCGACCCGCCGCGGGCGTGCCACTGACCGTACAGGTGATAGGCGGCCTGCCACAGCCCGTAGAACGCGCTGCCGGGCGCCGCCGGGCTGGCCGAGGAATGCGCGGCGAACGCCGCGATCGGCGCGCGCGTGCGGTCGCTGGTCAGCCGCTCGGTGAGCACCGCCGCGTACGGCGACACCAGCTGATGCACCAGCGCCTGCGGCCCGCCGTTGCGCGCCACCGCCTGGACCCCCGCGACCACCCGACCCGGACCCCGCCGCACCCGCCGGCGCCACGACGCCCCCGCCTCGATCCCCGCGACCGCGCTCCGCACCAACGGCCG
>JACCXR010000546.1 GCA_013696915.1 Euzebyaceae bacterium | reverse complement strand
GTCCAGGACAGCCCCCCGTCCCGCCGGCGGAGCCGCCGGGCCAGCCCCCCGTCCCGCCGGCGGAGCCGCCGGGCCAGCCCCAGCCGCCCGCCGGGGAACCGTCGCCACCGCTGCACGTGGCCGCCCTCCGCCCGGTGCTGGAATGCGTGACCGTCCACGGCGACGGGTCGGTGACGGCGGCTTTCGACTACGACAACGACCTGCCGACGGCCCTTTCCGTCGCGGTCGGTGCCCAGAACGGCGTCTGGCCGGCGCCGGCCGACCGCGGCCAGCCGCAGGTCTTCGAGCCCGGCGCCGCCTCCGCCCGACCAGGGCCCGCCTTCTCCGTGCGATTCCCCTCGGATGAGAAGGTGACGTGGACGCTCGGCCCGCACACCGTGGCGGCGTCCGCGATGGCCGCCTCCTGCCACGTCGTACCGCCGCCCCCGCCGGAGACCGGCACGGTCGGTGTGCCGGAGACCGGGTCGCCCGGCGTGCCCGAGACCGGCACCGCCGGGGTGCCGGAAACGGGGACCGCCGGTGTCCCCGTCCCCGAGATCCCCACGGCGACCGCCCCCAATGCGGTGACGCCCGTCACCCCAGGCCCCGCGCAGCCCAAGGCCGAGGGCACCCCGACCGCAACGGCGACGCCAAGAGCGGCTGGCGACCCGCCCCCTGCGCCGGTCCGCAGGGGCGGCCCGCCGGCCCTGGAGGAGCGCCCGCCGGCGACCCTTGCGATCGTCCCGGAGTCCGCGACGGCGAGCTGAGGGGGCGGAAGGCCGCCCTGCTAGCCTGCCCGCGATGATCGACATCCGCCGACTTCGCGAGGAGCCGGACGCCGTCGGCGCCGCGCTCGCCCGCCGCGGGGTCGGTCCCGCACAGCTGCACAGGCTGCTCGACCTCGACGCCGAGCGGCGCGCGCTCATCACGTCGGGTGACGACCTGCGGGCGCGGCAGCGGCAGCTCGGCAGGCAGGTCGGCGGTGCCGGCCCGGAGGACCGGCCCGCGCTCATCGAGCAGACCCGCGCGGTGTCCGCCCGGCTCGGGGAGCTGGAGCCGGCGCAGGACGAGATCGAGCGCCGCATCGCCGAGATCCTGGCCGCCATCCCGAACCTCGCGCACCCCGACGCGCCCGACGGCGAGACCGAGGACGACGCCGTCGAGGTCGACCGCTTCGGCGAGCCACCGGTGTTCGACTTCCCCGTCCGCGACCACGTCGACATCGGCGAGGCCCTCGGCCTGATCGACATCGCCCGCGCCGTCAAGGTCAGCGGCAGCCGCTTCGCCTACCTGCGCGGCCAGGCGGTGCTGCTCGAGCTCGCGCTCGTCCGCTATGCGCTGGACCGCGTGATGGCCGCCGGCTTCGAGCCGGTCGTGCCGCCCGTGCTCACCCGCAGGGAGGCGCTGTTCGGCACCGCGTTCCTGCCCACCGGCGAGGAGCAGCTCTACCGCATCCCGTCCGACGACCTCTACCTCGTCGGCACTTCGGAGGTTCCGCTCGCCGCGATGCACTCCGACGAGATCCTGGCCGCGGACGACCTGCCGATCCGCTACGCCGGCTTCTCGACCTGCTTCCGCCGCGAGGCGGGGACCTACGGCAAGGACACCGGCGGCATCTTCCGGGTCCACCAGTTCGACAAGGTCGAGATGTTCAGCTTCGTCCTCCCCGAGGAGAGCTGGGACGAGCACGAGCGGCTGCGCCAGATCCAGTGCGACCTCCTCCACGACCTCGGGCTGCACGGGCGGGTCGTGGACATCGCGGTCGGCGACCTCGGCGCGTCCGCCGCCCGCAAGTACGACCTCGAGGTGTGGCTGCCAGGACAGCGGGCCTACCGCGAGCTGACGAGCGCCTCGAACTGCACCGACTACCAGGCCCGCCGGCTGCGGTGCCGGTACCGCACGGCCGACGGCGGCACCGAGCTCGTCCACACGCTCAACGGGACCGCGGTCGCGGTGGGGCGGACGATCATCGCGCTGCTCGAGACGCATCAGCGCGCCGACGGCACGGTCGCCGTCCCCGAGGCACTGCAGCCCTATCTGGGCACCGAGCGCATCGGGTGACCGCCACCGGCACCGTGGTCGGCGTCGACCTGGGCGGGACGAAGATCGCGGTGGCGCTGGTCACGGCCGGGCACGAGGTGCTCGCCCGCCACCGCGTCCCGACTCCAGCAGGCGGACCGCACGCGGTCGTCGACGCGATCGTGGAGGCCGTGGCCGCGGTCGGGGGCGCACCCGGCCACGTCGGAGTCGGCGCGCCGGGCCCGATCATGGACGGGGTCGTGATGACGGCGCCGAACCTGCCCGGCTGGCGCGAGCCCTTCCCGCTCGCCGACCGCCTCACCGACCGGCTGGAGCGGCCCGTGACCGTCGGCAACGACGCCAACGTCGGCACCCTCGGCGAGTGGGCCGCCGGCGCCGGCCGCGGGTCGCGGTTCATGCTCGGCGTGTGGCTCGGCACGGGTGTCGGCGGGGGGCTGGTGCTCGACGGGCGGCCCTACGACGGCGCGTTCGGGGGCGGCGGCGAGTTCGGCCACGTCTGCGTCCGCCAGGGCGGCGCGCTCTGCGGCTGCGGGCGACGCGGCTGCGTCGAGGCCTATGCGGGGCGGGCCTGCATGGAGCAGGCCGTGGCGACGGCGGCGTCACAGGGTCACCCGACGGCGCTGCTCGACATCGCCCGCGAGAAGGGCCAGGGCCGCGTGAAGTCCGGCACCTGGGCGAAGGCGCTCGAGCAGGGCGACGAGCTCGCGACCCGCGTCCTCGGTGAGGCCGTCGACGCCCTCGGGGCCGCGGTCGGCTCGGCGGTGAACCTCCTCGACCTCGACCGCATCGTCGTGGGCGGCGGCCTCACGGAGAAGCTCGGCCAGGACCTCGCCGACCGCGTCGCCGCTGCCGCGCGTCCCTACATGCTCGTCCCCGGCGACCGCCGCGTGGTGGTCGCCGAGCTCGGCGATGACTCCGGCGTCGTCGGTGCCGCGGCGCTGGCCCGCGCGGCCGCGGGCGCGTCCCCTGCAGCCTTCGAAGGGTAGACGCAGCAGTTCGCGCCCAACCTTCGAACGTCGCGCTTCAAACGGCACGGCGTCTCCCCGACCGCAGGGATGCAGGCCCGGCCGAATGCCCGGAACTACCACGCCGGCGCACTACAGGCGGCCGGCGGCGATCACCCGGCGCAGGAAGGCCGCGGTGCGGGGGTGCTGCGGGGCCGTGAAGATCTGCTCGGGCGGACCCTGCTCGAGGATCTGCCCCGCGTCGAGGAAGCAGACGCGGTGGGCGATGTCGCGGGCGAAGGACATCTCGTGGGTGGCGATGAGCATGGTCATGCCCTCGGCGGCGAGCTCCCGAACGATCTCGAGGACCTCCGCGACGAGCTCGGGGTCCAGCGCGCTGGTGACCTCGTCGAGCAGCATGAGCTTCGGCTGCATCGCCAGCGCGCGCACGATCGCGACGCGCTGCTGTTGGCCGCCGGACAGCCGGTCGGGGTAGGCGTCGCGCTTGTCCCACAGCCCGATCCGCTCCAACAGCGGGCGCGCCCGCGCGACGGCGTCGGCCTTGCTCATCCCCAGCGCCTCGCGGGGCGCGAGCGTCACGTTGCGCAGCACGGACATGTGCGGGAAGAGGTTGAAGCTCTGGAAGACGATCCCGACCTCGCGCCGGAGCCGGTTCAGGTCGACGCCCCTGCCGGCGATGGCGGCACCGTCGAGCCGGATCGTCCCGCGGTCGATCGGCTCCAGGGCGTTGATGCAGCGCAGCAGCGTCGACTTGCCCGACCCCGAGGCGCCGATGAGGCACACGACCTCGTGCTCATCGAGCTCCAGGTCGACGCCGCGCAGGACGGGGGCGGAGCCGAAGCTCTTCTCGACCCCTGTCAGCTCCAGGAGGGCGCTCACCCCGCGGCCAGGGTGCGCTGCTGGTCCCGCCGGATCAGGTAGTCCGTGAACCGGGCCAGCGGGATCGTGATCACGACGAAGCACAGCGCCAGCCCCACGTAGGACGACGCGTTGAACCGTGACCCCGCGAAGATCTGCGCGCGCCGGAAGCCCTCGGCCACCCCGATGATGCCGACGAGCGCGGTGTCCTTCTGCAGCCCGATGAAGTCGTTGAGCAGTGGCGGGATGACACGGCGCACGGCCTGCGGCAGCACCACGAACCGCATCGTCTTCGTGCTCGAAAGGCCGAGGGACCGGGACGCTGCGGTCTGGCTCCAGTGCACGGACTCGATGCCGGCGCGGTACACCTCCGCGACGTAGGCGCCGTAGACCAGCGTGAGCGCCACGACGGCCAGCTGGTACAGCGACATCTCGCTGAACGGGGCGACGCCCGTCTGCGGCAGCCCGAAGCCGACGAGGTAGATGACGACCAGCGCCGGCAGCCCCCGGAAGAAGTCGATGTAGCCGATGGCGAACCATCGCAGCGGAGCCGCGGCGCGGCCGGGCAGCCCCCGCAGGAGCGCGAGGACGAGCGCCCACACGAGCACGCAGAGCTCCGCGACGACCATGAGCGTGAGGTTCGTGCGGAAACCGCGCAGGACACCCGGCAGGCTCTCCGCGATCAGCTCCCAGTCGAAGAACTGGGCGAGGATCCTGTCCACGGGCGCGCCGGCCGGTCGTCGTCAGCTCTCGATGAACGGCACCGACGCGGGGTCGTTGAAGTACTCGGCGCCGAGCTCGTCGAGGAAGCCCTCCTCGCGGAGCTCGTCGATGATCCCCGAGACGATCGGCGTGTTCGGGGAGTCCTTCGCCAGGACTCCGCCGTACTCCTCGCCGGTCTCGAACTGGCCGACGACCTCGAAGCCGGAGTCGGGCTGGCTCGCCTCGCCGAGGACGATCGGGGTGTCGAGCATGACCGCGTCCACCTGCTCGGCCCGGAGGGCGTTGAACGCGTCGACGACGGTGTTGTAGATCTGGAGCTCGGCCTCCGGCTGGATGGTCTCCTCGACGTAGAAGGCGCCGGTGGTGTTGAGCTGTGCCCCCCACTGCAGCGACTTCGCCGTCTCGAGGTCCGGCACCTCCGTGCCCTCGTTGACGAGGACGCCCTGGTTGGCGTCGAAGTAGGAGGACGTGAAGTCGACGACCTCTGCCCGCTCGTCGGTGATCGTCACCTGCGCGAGGGCCAGGTCGCAGGGGCACTGCTGGCCGGCGACCAGTCCGGCGAAGGGCACCTCGACGAACTCCACGTCGCCGAGGCCGAACCGCGACGCGATCTCGCGGGCGAGGTCGACCTCGTAGCCGCCGGTGATGCTCTCGTAGTCGTCACCGATCCAGAACGGCGGTGCGGGCAACTCGGTGCCGACGGTCAGCACCCCGTCGGTGACGGTGTCGAACTCGCCCGCGGGCGTGCTGTCCGAGGTCTCGCCGGTCTCCGTCTGGTCCGGCGCGGTCGTGGCCGCCCCTTCCGTTCCGGAGCCGTCGACATCGGCTTCGCCCCCGCAGGCGGTGAGGAGGAGGAACAGGACGGCGGTGAAGGATGCGAGCTTGCGCACGAGGCGGTCTCCTGTCGTCGAGCGGCACTTCAAGCACGGCCGCGCCCGGTACGACCGGCATCGTAGCCCGAGGGACGCCCGGCGCGGGCCCCGCGTCTCCCACTACCCTGGCGCGGATGACGCCGCCGCTCCCGCTCGCTGCCGTGGAGGCCGTGCTCACCCGCCCGGGTGGCTGCACACTGCCCGCCGGCGCCTACGCCGACGACGCGGTGCTCGGCTGGGAGCTCGAGCACTTCTACGCACGGTCGTGGGTGTGCGTGGGCCGTGCGGAGGACCTCGGCGTCCCGGGGGACCAGCGGGCGCTGCGGATCGGGCGGGACGGAGTGCTGCTCGTCCGCGGGAACGACGGACGGCTGCGGTCCTTCGCCAACGTCTGCCGCCACCGCGGCCACGAGCTGCTCGCCGATCGTGAGTCCGCGCGCCGCCAGGTGGTGCGGTGCCCCTACCACGCGTGGGTCTACGACCTCGAGGGCCGGCTGCGGACCGCTTCGCGGTTCGGGGACGTCCCCGGGTTCGACGCCGCCGACCACGGGCTCGTGCCGATGGGCGTCGCCGAGTGGCGCGGCTGGGTGTTCGTCAACGCCTCCGGCGACGCGGAGCCGTTCGAGCGGCACGCCGGGACCCTCAACGACCTGGTCGCGGCGCACGAGCCCGAGCGGCTCGCCGTCGGCGCCGCCCGCCGGTACGAGGTCGCCGCGAACTGGAAGGTCATCGCCGAGAACTACCACGAGTGCTACCACTGCCCGAGCATCCACCCGGAGCTCTGCCGGGTGACGCCGCCGCTCAGCGGCGACAGCTTCGACCCGGTCGGGGCGTGGGCCGGCGGCTCGATGGAGCTGCGCGCGCACGCGGCGACGATGTCGCTGACCGGCGAGGCCGGCGGGGTCGTGCTGCGCGGGCTCGACGAGCGGGCGCGCCGCGAGGTGCTCTACGTCGACCTGTTCCCGAACCTGCTCATCAGCCTGCACCCCGACTACGTGCTCACCCACCGCCTCGAGCCGCTCGCCGCCGGCCGGACCCTGGTCGAGTGCCAGTGGCTGTTCCCCCCGGAGGCGCTGGCCCGGCCGGGGTTCGACCCCTCCTACGCCGTCGACTTCTGGGATCTCACGAACGCCCAGGACTGGCACGCCTGCGAGTCGGTCCAGCGGGGCGTGGGCAGCCGCGGCTTCAGCCAGGGTCCGCTGTCCACCCAGGAGGAGTCGCTGCGCCGCTTCCTCGAGATGGTCGCGCGCGGCTACCTCGGCGCGTCGCGCTGACGTCGCGAGCCGGTCAGCCGGGGACCTGGACCCGGCACGGCGTCGCCGGCGGACCCGTCGTGCCGACGTCGCAGGCGAACAGCGCGCCGGCCAGCGGCTCATCCTCCCGCTGCTCGGGCGACAGGCCGTCCCACGCCGACGTGATGTAGAGCGTCGCCCCGTTGGTGCCGCCGAAGCAGCAGCTGGTCGGGCGGCTGACCGGCAGCGGCACCTCGGCGGCGACCTGCCCGGCCGGCGTGATCCGCCGCACCGCGCTGCCGTCCCAGAACGCGACCCACAGGCACCCGTCGTCGTCGACGCACAGCCCGTCGGGCCAGCCCTGGCCCGGCGCGGAGCGGAACACCTGCCGCCCCGCACCGATCGCACCCGTCGCGGGGTCGAAGTCGTACGCGGTGATGCGGCCGGGGCCGGAGTCGGAGTGGTACACCGTGCCGCCCTCGGGGCTCCAGCCGAGGCCGTTGGAGATCGTCAGCCCTTCGAGCACGGTGGCGACGGTCCCGTCGCGGTCGAGCCGGTACAGCGACCCCGCGCCGGGCGCGGTGTCGTAGGCCATCGACCCCGCCCAGAACCGCCCCTGCGGGTCGCACTTGCCGTCGTTCATCCGGGTCCGCCCGTCCGCGCCGGCCTCCGGCTGGGCGAGCGGCGTCACCGTGCCGTCGGCAGCGAGGTGGGCGAAGCCGCCGCCGGCCGCCAGCAGGGCCTCACCGTCCACGCCGTCCATCGGGGCGACGGCGCCGACGTGGCCGCCGACCTCGACCGTCCGCACCTCGTCGCCGTCGTGGGACCCGAGGCGGTGGACCCTGCCCGGGAGGATGTCGACCCACCACAGCTCGGTGCGATGCCAGATCGGCCCCTCACCGAGCTGGGCGACCATCACGCCGGCCGGGGCGGTCGGCGCGCCCGGAGAGGACACCACGTCTGCGGAGTAGCGCTGCACCCGCTCATCCTCGCGCATCGTGGCGCGCCAAGCGCGCCTCGCGCTGCGCCCGCCGACGGGTCAGCTGGAGGTCGGGTCGGCGACCTGGCCGACGAACAGCGGCGCGCCGGTGGACAGGTGGCGGATGACGAACGCGAACGGGCGGTCGGCGCGGACGGTGGCGTCCGGCTCGGGCGGTCCCGACACCTCGAATCCCAGGCCGGTCACCGCGGCGGCCTCCGTGCCCCACTCGTCGACGGTGATGTTCGCCCGGTGGACGGCCTGGCCGATGAAGACGCCCGCGTCGGTCATGCCGGAGAAGTCGGCGCCGGGGGCGAACGCCGTCGTCAGGCCGAGCTCCTGCAGCGAACCGACCAGGTCGAGGGCGGTGGCGAAGTCCCAGCGTGGCAGGTA
>JACCXR010000534.1 GCA_013696915.1 Euzebyaceae bacterium | reverse complement strand
ACGGCCTCTGGGTGCACGTCCGCGCCCCGGCCAAGCTCAATCTGTTCCTCGGCGTGCGCGGAACCCGTCCCGACGGCTACCACGAGCTGGTCACCGTCTTCCAGGCCTTGTCGCTGTACGACCAGCTGCGGGCCGGACTGATCGGCCCGCCGGGGCAGGGCCACCATCCCGCCGCCCGGCGCCGGATGCGGGTGCGACTGTGGCACGACAGTGGCGACGCGATCCCGGGTGCCGAGGACAACCTGGCGGTCCGGGCGGCACGGGCGCTGGGCCAGGCCGCGGGAGTCATGGACCTGGGCTACCTCGACGAGCGAGCCGCCACCATGGCCCAGCCCGACGTCGACAGTGCCGCCAGCCCCTACACGGTTCTCGACCTGCGCAAGCGCATCCCGATCGGGGGCGGCATGGCCGGCGGGTCGGCGGACGCGGCGGCCACGCTCGTCGCTCTCAACGACCTGTGGCGCTGCGATCTGTCCCGCCTCGAGCTGCGTAGCGTCGGTGAACAGATCGGCAGTGACGTGCCGTTCTGCATCGCGGGGGGTACGGCGCTGGGCACCGGACGGGGAACGTCGCTGGCCCAGGTGCTGTGTCGCGGCACCTTCCATTGGGTGGTGTGCGAGGCCTGGCAGCCGCTGTCGACCGCAGCGGTCTACGCCTCCTGGGATCGCCACTGCCGTCCCAACGAGGTTGAGCCCGATGCGGTGCTGCAAGCGCTGCGCAACGCCGACGCCGAGGCGTTGGGCGCAGCCCTGCACAACGATCTGGAGGCCGCCGCCTTCGTCCTGCGCCCCGCGCTGCTCGACGGCAAGCGCCGCCTGCTGGAGGCAGGTGCCCTGGGCACGGTGCTGTCCGGGAGCGGGCCAACACTGCTGGCCCTCGTCGAGTCGGAGGCCGGCGCCTCGGAGCTGGCCGACGCCGTGCGAGACCACTTCGCCCGCGTGTCCGTGGCGCGGTCACCGGTCGGAGGGCCTGAGGTGTGCGGCGGTTGACGACGGCGGACGGTCACCAGCGGGTGAGGCTACAGTGACCCCGCTCGAACCCGGGCCCACGACCCCCGCCGACTAGGGCGATTCAGGCCCGATGGGAGGTGGTGAAATGGCATCACGTCGTCCTTTGGAGTCGAAGTTGAAGGTTCGATCCCTTCCCTCCCAGCTGCGGTCGCCGTGAGCGTCGCCGCGGTCGTCCTGGCGGCCGGGAAGGGCACCCGCTTCAGGTCCGACCTTGCCAAGGTCCTCCATCCGGCGACGGGGCGGACCCTGCTGCGCTGGGTGCTCGAGGCGCTCCGCGAGCTCGACCTCGACCGGGTCGTCGTCGTCGTGGGCCACCAGGCGGACGACGTCCGCCGCGAAGCCGAGGCCGCCGGGCTCGACGGCCTGGTCGTCGTGGAGCAGGCCGAGCAGCGCGGCACCGGGCACGCCGTCCGCCGGGCGGTGGAGGACGGCGCCCTCGACCGGGTCGGCACGGTCCTCGTGGTCCCGGGCGACTCCCCGATGCTGACCGGCGACGCCCTGCGGGCCGTGCTCGACGCCCACCCCGGCCGGGCGGCGACGCTGCTGACCGCCCACCTGGACGACCCCACCGGCTACGGCCGTGTCGTCCGTGACCCCCAAGGGCTCGTGGAACGGGTCGTCGAGGAGCGGGACGCGACCGCGGAGCAACGGCGGATCACCGAGGTCAACACGTCGGTCTACGCGTTCGACCGGGAGCGGCTCGCCGCCGAGGTCGGCCGCCTTGCCAGCGACAACGCCCAGGGCGAGGAGTACCTCACCGACGTCGTCGCGCCCATGGTCCCGGCGGGGGTCGCCGCCGTGAGCGCGCCGGCGGACGTCGTCGCCGGTGTCAACGACCGTGCCGAGCTCGCCGCCGCGGCCGCCGCGCTGCGGGCGCGGATCCTCGACCGCCTGATGTTGGCGGGGACGACCGTCGTCGACCCCACCACGACCTACGTCGGCGCGGACGTCGTGACCGAACCAGACGCGGTCCTGCTCCCCGGCACGCACCTCGAGGGCACCACCCGCATCGGGCGGGACGCCGTCATTGGACCGGACAGCCGCCTGGTCGACACGACGGTCGAAGCCGGTGCGACCGTGCAGTACAGCGTGGTCGTGGGCGCGTCGATCGGGCCGGGCGCGACCGTCGGCCCCTTCACGTACCTGCGGCCCGGAACCCGACTGGAGGCGCGGTCGAAGGCCGGGGCGTTCGTCGAGATCAAGAAGTCCGTCGTCGGCGAGGGCAGCAAGGTGCCGCACCTGTCCTACATCGGCGACACGACCATCGGCCGCGACGCGAACATCGGCGCGGCCACCGTCACCGTCAACTACGACGGCTTCGACAAGCACGCGACCGTGATCGGCGACCGCGCGCGCGTCGGCAGCGACACGATGCTCGTCGCGCCGGTCACCGTCGGCGCCGAGGCCTACACCGGCGCCGGTTCCGTCATCACCCGCGACGTGCCCGACGGGGCGCTCGCGGTCGAACGGAACGACCAGCGGATCGTCCCCGGTTACGCCCAGCGTCGCCGGGAACGCTCTGAGGGCCGGCACTGATCCCACAGCCCGCTTCACCATGACGCCCCGCAGGAGCCGCTGATGGAGATCGTCACCAAGAAGCGCATGCAGATCTTCAGCGGGCGCGGCTACCCGGAGCTCGCGCACGAGGTCGTCGACCACCTCGGGATGCGGCTCGGCGACGTCGATATCCACGAGTTCGCCAGCGGCGAGATCTACTGCCGCTACCGGGAGAACGTCCGCGGCAGCGACGTCTTCGTCGTCCAGACCCACTGCCACCCGCTGCACGACAACATCTGGGAGCAGCTCGAGCTGATCGACGCCGCGAAGCGGGCGTCGGCGAAGCGCATCATCGCCGTCGTGCCCTACTACGGCTACGCCCGCCAGGACCGCAAGGCGCGGTCCCGCGAGCCCATCACCGCCCGCCTCCTCGCGGACATGCTGTGCGTCGCCGGAGCGGACCGGATCGTGTCGGTCGACCTGCACAGCGGACAGATCCAGGGCTTCTTCGACCAGCCGCTCGACCACCTCACCGCGCTGCCGCTGCTCGTCGACTGGCTGGTCCAGCGCTACGGCGACGAGCACCTGGTCGTCGCGTCCCCCGACGCCGGCGGCGTGAAGCTCGCGCAGAAGTTCCAGTCCCGGCTGCGCAACGCCTCGATCGCGTTCCTGGCGAAGACCCGGACAGCGCACAACATCGCCAAGACGCTCGCGGTCGTCGGCGAGGTGGAGGGCCACACCTGCGTCCTCGTCGACGACATGATCGACACCGCCGGGACGATCGTGGGCGCCGCGGAGGCGCTCATCGCGCGGGGTGCGAAGGCCGTCGTCGTCGTCGCCACCCACCCGGTGCTGTCCGGGCCCGCCTGCGAACGGCTGCAGGACAGCCCGATCGAGACCGTGGTCGTGACGAACACCCTGCCGATCCCGGGGGAGTGCGCCCTGAAGAAGCTCGAGGTGTGCTCGATCGCGCCGATCATCGCCAGCACGATGAAGGCGATCTTCGAAGACGAGTCGGTGTCGGAGTTGTTCGACGACGACAACCAGTAGCTCGATGCGTCGATGTCACCGGCCGACGTGTGGCGGCCGAGAGCGGCCGGCGCCGCGCGGCGGGCGCCCTCGCCTCCAACGTTCGAAGGGTAGACGCCATAGGCGGCGCCTACCCTTCAAGGGTTGGCCTGCACCCTCGCCGGCGCGCCCTTCGTGCTCAACGTTCGAAGGGTAGACGCCATATGCGGCGCCTACCCTTCAAGGGTTGCCACACCACTCCGGGACCCCACCCCCCGGGACCCCACCCCGCGGCTCCCACGGTCGACGAAGGCCTTCCCGGGTGGATTGTTCGACAGTTCGAAGATTCCACCCGTGAGTGGGAGCACTCGGACTGCTTCAGAGCGCACTCGGACTGCTCCAGAGCGCACTCGGACTGGTCCAAAGGCAGCGGCCCGCACCCGTCGGGGGCTTCCTGCTCACTGCGCCGGTCTCTTTGAAACTCCGTGGTCGGGGTCGGTAGAGTGGTCGCGGCGTCTGGTGGGTCTGCCGGCGCATTCCTTTTGTTGATCTTGGGGAGTGGTTCGGCATGTCCAAGCAGGTGGCGCTGGCGGCGCAGGCACGGGGCGGCAGCGGCAAGGGTGAGGCCCGGAGCCTCCGGAGGCAGGGGCGGGTGCCCGCGATCGCCTACGGGACCGGCCTGTCGTCGACGCCGATCTCGGTGGACGCGCGCGAGCTGTACCACGTCCTGCACACCGACGCCGGCGCGAACGCCGTCATCCGGCTGAGCGTCTCGGGGGACACCCACCTGGCGCTGGCCCGCGAGATCAGCCGGCACCCGGTGCGCCGCGACATCCTCCACGTCGACTTCGTGACGGTCTCCCGCGACGTGAAGGTGACGGTCGACGTCCCGATCCACCTCACAGGCGAGGCGCCCGGCGTGGACGAGGGCGGGATCGTCAGCCAGGAGCTCCACACGGCGCAGATCGAGGTCCTTCCGCTGGAGGTGCCCGACGAGTTCACGCTCGACATCGGCGGCATGCAGATCGGCGATGTGAAGCGCCTCGCCGACCTGGAGCTGCCCGCCGGCGTCGAACTCGTCGACGACCCGGAACGGCCCGTCGTCAGCATCATCACCCCGCAGCTCGAGATCGAGCCCGAGGAGGGCGCCGAGGCCGCCGAGGCCGAGGCCGAGGGCGCGACCGCCGAGGAGGCCGAGGACCCGGCCGGCGATGAGGCCGGCGGCCAGGGCGCCGGCGACGGGTCCTGACGCCTGGGCGCGCGGGCCTGCTCGACCGCCTCGCCCGGCGCCCCGGGGCTGACCGCTGGATCGTCGCGGGGCTCGGCAACCCGGAGGCCGAGTACGGCGGCACGCGCCACAACGTCGGCGCCGCCGTCGCGCGCCGGCTCGCGGACCGGCTGGGCGCGACCTTCAAGCCGCACAAGGCCGGCGCGCAGATCGCCGACACCCACGACCGGCCCGGCGGCGTCCCGCTGTCGATCGCGGTGCCCTTCGGCTACATGAACGACACGGGGGCACCGCTCCAGCGCGTCCTGAAGTTCTACAAGGTGCCGCTCGACCGGCTCGTCGTCGTCCACGACGAGCTCGACCTCGCCTTCGCCGCGCTCCGCCTGAAGCGCGGCGGCGGCACGGCCGGCCACAACGGGCTGAAGGACATCCAGCGCCGCGCCGGCGGACCGGACTTCTACCGCGTTCGCATCGGGATCGGGCGGCCGCCGGGCCGCCAGGATCCCGCCGACTACGTGCTGAAGCGCTTCTCGGTCCGTGAGCGCGAGGAGATCGACGTCACCCTCGAGCAGGCCGCCGACGCCATCCTCGTCTTGGTCTCCGACGGCCTGGAGGCGGCGCAGAACCGCTTCCACTGACCGCTGGGGCGGGCCGTGGGGTCATGGCGAGGTGGCGGCCACGCGGGTCCGTTCGGCGACCTCGGCTGAGACGGCGGCCTCCCCGCCGAAGACGTCGATGGTCTCGATCTCGCCGCGGTGGGCGCGACGTCCGCATGAGAATGCCTGTCACCGGCCCCGGAACCGTCGGGCCGGCAGACCGCCGTGGTGGTGCACCCCGGAGCGGGTGCCTGCGCGTCGGAAGGGGTGATGGACGTCCTTCGGCGAGAGCGAGCTGATCCGACGGTCGAGCAGGCGCCCGCAGGCTTCGCGTCCCTCTACCGCGAGCAGTACGGCCCGATGGTGCGCCTGGCGTACCTGCTGACCGACTCGAACGCGATCGCCGAGGAGCTCGTCCAGGACGCGTTCGTCCGGGTCTACCAGCGCTGGGCGCACGTCGACAACGCCCCCGCCTACCTCCGGCGCGCCGTCGTCAACGCCTGCCGGTCCCACCACCGCCGGCGCTTCCTAGAACGACGGAACCCCGCCGAGCCGCCGCCGCCGGTCGAG
>JACCXR010000512.1 GCA_013696915.1 Euzebyaceae bacterium | reverse complement strand
GCCGAGCGCCCCCAGCCGCGGCGGGTCCGCGCCGGCGGTCCGCACCGCCTGCGGCAGGGGTCGCAACGCCGGCAGGTCGCCGAGCTGGGCGAGCCCGCCGGCGGTGACCCCGACGCGATCGAGCTGGAGCATCAGCAGCACGCCGACGGCGGCCGCCACCGCCACGCGCACGACCGCCACGCGCGACGGGGTGCGCGCGTCGCCCGTGCCGTACAGGGCCGACTGGTAGAGCCGCGACGCGCCGCTGGCCGGCAGGCCGACGGCGTAGCCGGCCAGCACGATCCACACCTGCATCGTCGCCGCGGGGCCGAACGCGCCCCGCTGGAACAGCGCCGCCACGACGAGGTCGCCGACGACGACGTAGGCGACCGCGGTCGGCAGGACGAAGAACGCGATCCGCGCGAGGCCCCCGTCGAGCCGCCGCGCGAGCGCGCGGCGGTCCGCCGGGCCGGCGCTGGACAGCTCGGGCAGCTCGGCGGCCGCGATGCTCATGCCGAACAGGCTGATCGGCAGCAGGTAGAGCACCTGGGAGTAGCGCAGCGCCGCGGGGGCGCCGATGACGAGGAAGCTCGCGAGGAAGATGTCGAAGTAGGCGGAGAGCTGCACGACGCCGCGCGCACCGACCACCGGCCCGAAGGCGCCGAGCACCCGCCGGACCGGGGCCGACCGCGTCTCGGCCCGCAGCCGCAGACCGGGGACGAGGCGGAGCACCGACGGGACCTGGACGCCGAACTGCAGCAGCCCGCCGGCCACGGTGCCCCACGCGAGGCCGACCGCCAGCGAGCTCCGCGCGGCCTCGCCGCCTCCCCGGTACGCGGTCAGGCCCAACGTCACCAGCACGGCGATCTGCGCGACGTTCCACAGGACCGGCGCGACGTACGCGAGGAAGAAGCGGCGATGACTGTTCAGGACCCCGAGGCACCACGCCGACAGGACCAGCAGGCCGATCCCCGGGGTCAGGATCCGTACCAGCCGGACGGTCAGCTCCAGCCGCTCGCCGCTGTACCCGAACGCGATCACGCGGGTGATGGGTCCCGCGAACACCACGCCGGCGACGGCCAGCACTCCGGTCAGGAGCGCGAGGAGGCCCGCGACGGCACCTGCCAGACGGCCGGCCTCCTCCCGCCTGCCCTCGGCGAGCAGCCGCGAGTAGACCGGGATGAAGGAGGCCGAGAGCACCCCCTCTCCCAGCAGGTTCTGGAGGGTGTTCGGGATCCGCAGCGCCGCCGTGAAGGCGTCGACCGCGAGGCCGTTGCCGAGGAACGCCGCGACGGCCGACTCGCGCAGGAGACCGCTCACCCGCGACAGTAGGATCCCGGCCGCGACCAGCGTCGAGTTGCGCCCGGTCGAACCGGCGGCCGGGTCGGCCGTCTCCTCCGCCTCGTCCGGCATCAGGCGGCGACGCGCGCGGAGGTGTCCTCGACGCGCGCCCGCCGTCGGCGCAGGATGTCCCGGACCCACCACACGAGCAGGAACACGCCGGCCCCGCCGGTGACGAGCAGCGCGACGGGCGAGTTCGCCGTCGACCGCACGACCACGGTGCCGGCGGTGAGGACCCGGACGCCCTCGGGATCCTCGACGACGACCTCGATCGGTGCCGTCCCGCCGGGGATCAGGGTGCGGGTGGCGAAGCTGATCGTGGTCGGCTCCGGCCCCGGCGGGAGCACCAGGTCGGCCTGGGCCCCGTCGGTGAAGGCGAACTTGGCCGTCGGGGCGATGCGGACCCGCACCCGCAGCGGGACGGCTGCCGTGCTGACGAGCGTGACCGGGATCTGCCCCTCGTCCACGCTGGTCAGGGTGACCGGCGGTCCTTCGAGCACCGTGACGGCCGAGGAGACGCCGTCGGCCGTCGCGAGCACGGTGTCGACCCGCGCGCCCCCTTCGCCCTGCAGGGTCGGGTAGCGGTACCACACCGAGGAGGCTTCGAGCAGGAGCGCGTCGTACCGGCCGGGGGTCGAGTCGTCGGCTGGCAGCACGAGCGCGAGGGACCCCAGCGCCCCGCGGGCCTGACCGACGCGGTCGAGGTACTCCGGCGGCAGCTCCCGCCGGCGGGACGCGGGCGGGTACCTCAGGCGCACGGGCTCGTCTGCGCGTTCGACGCCCCGTTCGAGCTGCGACAGGGGCACCGGGTCGATCCAGGGTGCGGCCGCCAGACCGTTGAGCAGGGTGGACAGGACCTCGGGCTGCGGTTCGAAGTCCTGGGGCGGCGCGAGGAGCAGGCCCCGGCGCGCCGGGGCGAAAGGCCGCTCGAAGTACACGACCGCCGTCTCGGCAAGGATCCGCTGGGCGTCGACCGCGGCGCCCTCGCCCGACGGACGGCCTCGCAGCGCCTGGTCGAGGAACGGATCGGGCACGATCACGGTGGCCTCGGACCCCGTCGCCGTGCGCAGGCGGCGGACGGGCGACGGCGTGAGGTCAGAACCGGCCGGCACGGCGAGGTACCGCTCCGGCAGCACGACCGTGTCGACGGCACCGGAGGCCTGGGCCAGCGTCGGGACGTCCAGACCGTCGGGGGGCCACAGGATTCCCGGCGTCGGCCGTGACCCGGTCAGGCGTTCCACCGATGCCGCGCCCTCTGTGACGTGTCGGACGGCCTCCTGCGCCAGCCCGGCGCGCACGAGGGCCACGAGATCCGCCGGACCGTACGGCAGCGCGAGCTGCTCGACCCCAGTGCGCCCGATGACCGACCCCAGACGGACGAGGAACTCGTCGGCGTGGCGGGCGGGGCGTTGCTCCGCCCCGATCTCAACCCTCCGGCCGGCGTCGGTGGCGAGGTAGCCGTCCGCGATGTCGGCGAGTTGGTCGAGCAGGTAGCCGCTGGTCGCGACCGTCACGGGGAAGCGGGTGGCGTCGAGCTCACGGGCGATGAGGTCGAGCCGCCCCCCCGGGCGGACGGCGTCCGGGAGCCGGGGCGCGAAGCTGCCGTCGGCGAGCCGGCCGGGCGCATGGTCCACGCCGACGAGCACCGCGGTCCGCACCGGCTGATCGACGGAGGCGGGGGCGAGGACCACGCTGGTCGTGACGCGGTCGAGCACCTCCCCGTCTCGCTGGAGTTCGAGCCGCAGGGGGTAGACCCCGTACCGGTCGTCGGGGCGGGAGAACCCGAGCTCGGAGGCGGTGCGGCCGAGCTCGACCTCCCTGATGCCCCCGGACGGCACGAGGCCGACGTCCACGGCGAAGCTGTCCCAGAGGCTCCCGACCGCTCCGGCGTCGACCGCCTGCTCGAAGTCGTAACGGCTGAAGGTCTTGCGATGCACCGTCGCGAGCACGCGCAGACCGTCGGTGGCGCCGGGACCGGGGTTGCGGACCGTCACCCGGATCGCCACGTCGTCCCCCGGCCGCAGCACCCCCGTGAAGTCGACCACCCGCAGCTGTGGCGCCTCGGCCGCGGTCGCGCGGGCGGGGCCGCCGCCGTCCGGCTGGGCGACGG
>JACCXR010000483.1 GCA_013696915.1 Euzebyaceae bacterium | reverse complement strand
GCGTGGGGGTGGGTGAGGGCGACGGCGTGGGGGTCGGTGACGGCGACGGCGTGGGGGTGGGCGACGGCGTGGTCGGCGACGGCGACGGCGTGGGGGTCGGTGCCGGTTGGGGTGAGGGAGCGGGTTCGGGGGCCGGCGATGGCGCCGGCGCAGGCACCGGCGAGGGCTGCGGTGCGCCGGCCGGAGACGGTGGCGGGCTCGGAGGAGTGGGATCGGGCTCCGGAGCGGGCGGCTCGGTTGCCTGCCGGGCAGGCGGCTCAGGCTGCTCGACCGACGGGTCAGAGGGCTCGGTAGCCGGCGCCGGTTCCACGGCCTGCGCCGAGGAGCCGTCCGGACCGGCGGGCCCCGCCTGGCCTGCGGTCGGCAGCGCCGCAGATTCGGAGGAGGCCGCTTCTCCGGGCGGGGGCACGGCGCCCGCGGGCGGGCCAGGTGTGAGCGCATCCGTGCCGGGCTCGGCCGGCGCGGCGAGGATGGGCACCTCCACGGCGGTCGGCGGGGGCGCAGCGGCGGGGGGCAGCCGGACGTCGGCGAGCATGCGATTCGATCCCTGCAGCGTGTCCTGGAGGGCGTCGCAGGCCGACCGGGAGCCGGCGTCGGGCGGGTCGGCCTGATCCGCATCGCAGTCGGTTCCCACCATGGTGGACAAGACGTCCATCTGGCCGGCCAGCACGACCTCGACCTGTTCCTGCGCCGTCTGCCTGTCCACGCTGCCCTGGAGGTGGTCAAGGCCCTCGGCTGCTGCCGAGGTGTGCCGCTGCAGGTTGGCCAGCAGGCTGCCGAGCATCTCCGCCTCGGCACTGCCCGCCTCGGCCATGGCACCCAGATCGTCCAGCCGGCGTGCCGCGAACTGAAGATGCAGCGTCACGTCCCGTGCGGGGTCCCGCTCCAGTGCGATCCGCGCATCTTCCAGTTTCAGCCGCATCGGCCAGAGCACGCTGCCGGGAGCGGCATCGGACGCGAAGGCGACGGTGGCGGGCATCGCCACCAGCACGAGCACCAGCGCACCGACAGCCGGGCGCAGCGCCGCCAACCCGGCGCGCCAGGGCGTTGACCGCTGGAGCGGTGCCTGTCCCGCCAGGCGCTCCAGCCGTGGAGTCCAGCCGATGACATCGGTCTCGCGCTGCAGTCGAAGGACCCGGCCGATGAGAACACCCAGGGGGATGGAAAGCACCGCCCAGGCCGCCAGGATGAGCAGGAGCGCCCGCATGCGCCGCTATGCTCCGACGGCGGGGCCGACGTCGCTGGAATCTGCGGGGAGCCGGTTGTCCGGGCGCGACGACGGGGCGGGGGTGGCATCAGCACACCTCGGCGGGTGCGTCTGCATCACATTCCTTCCGCATGCCCGCGGCCTGGTCAAGGCAGTCGACCGCCTGCCCCCCGCTCGGCGGCCGGCAGTCCTTCCAGCCAGCACGAGGTTGACCATACCATTACGCCGTCTCCACCCACGCGACCTGCTTCCGGCCGACCGCCGAAAGCCCCTTGACGCGATCATGTGGGTCGCGCACCCTTGTCACGGTGCGTATTGCCATGACGATGGTCAGTCATCCCGGCAACCGATGGGCGGTCGCTGCGCCGCCACCACCGAGGTCATGAGAATCGCCTCGGACGAGCCTCGGCGATTCACGCGTCAGGGGGTGTGAATGGATCTGCCCGACCGTCTCCCGCCGGCTTGGGCCCACGCCCTGGACCTCTACGCCGGCCATTTGCGCGACGAGCGCATGCTCGCCGACCACAGCGTCCGCGCCTATCTCCGTGACGCCCGCCAGATCGCGGGCTTCTGCCTGTCGTTCGGCATCGACGACCCCGACGAGGTCGCGCCGCTGGTGCTGCGCCGCTACCTGGCTGGCCTCGCGCGTGAGGGCTACGCGCGGGCGTCGATGGCGCGCAAGGCGGCGGCCGCGCGCAGCTTCTTCGGGCTCCTGGCACGGCGCGCGGTGCTGTCGTCGGACCCCGCGGCACTGCTCGCCAGCCCGCGCGGGCGACGGACGCTGCCCAGGGTCCTCCGGCGGGACCAGGTCGAACGGCTCCTGGATGCCGCGCCCGCCGGGACCGCAGAGGGACTCCGCGACCGGGCACTGCTGGAGATGCTCTACGCCAGCGGTGCGCGGGTCGGCGAGGCGGTCGCGCTCGACATCGACGCGGTGGATCTCGCGACCGCCCTCATCCGGCTCCACGGCAAGGGCAGGAAGGACCGGATCGTTCCTCTCGGCGAGCCCGCGTGCGTGGCGGTCGAACGTTGGCTGCGCGACGGCCGTCCGGCGCTGCTGGCCGAGCGCAGCCCCGCCGGCGCGCTCTTCCTCGGGCGGCGCGGCGGCCGGATCAGCTCCCGCGAGGCCTACACCGTGGTCGAGCGGACAGGCACGGCGGCCGGCGTTGGACACGTCACGCCGCACGTCCTGCGGCACAGCTACGCCACGCACCTGCTCGAAGGGGGAGCCGACCTCCGCAGCGTGCAGGAACTGCTCGGCCACGTTGCCCTGTCGACTACGCAAACCTACACTCACGTCTCGCGGGAGCACTTGCGAAGCAGTTATGAACACGCCCATCCCCGGGCCTGACCGCGGGCCGATCGGATCCGGTTTGTCCGCAATGCCAGAGCCGACCCCGGCCGGAGGAACCCCTGGCGGTCAGGGCCGGGTCGCCGTGGATCCCGATGTGGTCCGGCTGTGGGAGCACTACAAGGCGAGGGGTGACCCAGACGCCCGAGAACGCCTGATCCTGCAGTACTCGCCGCTGGTCAAGTACGTGGCAGGCCGGGTGTCCGTTGGTCTCCCCCCGACGATCGAACACGCCGATCTCGTGTCCTACGGCATGTTTGGGCTGATCGACGCGATCGAAAAGTTCGATCTGGCGAAGGCGGTGAAGTTCGAGACCTACGCCATCACCCGGATAAAGGGCGCCATCATCGACGAGCTGCGGTCGATCGACTGGATCCCCCGCAGCGTGCGCTCGAAGGCCCGGGACGTCGAGAAGGCCATGACGACACTGGAGGTCCGGCTCCGGAGGAGCCCGACCGAAAACGAGCTGGCGAAGGAGCTCGGCGTGAGCCTGAAGGGGCTGCGCGACACCCTCCAGAGAGTCTCCCTGACGTCCCTGGTGGCGCTGGACGAGTCGTTCTCCAGCGATGACAGCGATCGCCAGTCCCTGGTCGACACGTTGTCCGACTCGAAGGCACTCGATCCATCGGCGAGCTACGAGGACGTCGAGATGCGCGCCCTGCTCGCCGAGTCCATCAACCGGATGACGGAGCGGGAGAAGACCGTCGTCGTCCTCTACTACTTCGAGGGCATGACCCTGTCGCAGATCGGCGAGGTCCTGGGTGTCACCGAGTCGCGGGTCTGCCAGCTGCACACGAAGGCGGTCCTCGGCCTGCGCTCCAAGTTGACCGCGCGCACCGCGGGGTAGCACCGCCGGTCATCCACAGCCGAGCCGGCCAAACTCGCCACTGGGACCGGCCTCGGGACTACGGTCTCGGCGGAGGTGATGCCGATGGCCCGCCGGTTCCTCGCGGTGTCGATGTTGCTGCTGCTCCTGGCGGGCCCGCCGCCGGCGGAGGCGACCCGCCATGGTTCGGCCGCCCTGCGACCTGTGCCGGGCGCGGTCCTGCGGCCCTTCGATCCCCCCGACACGCCCTACGGGGCGGGCCACCGGGGCGTGGATCTTCAAGCCGCGCCCGGCGACGCCGTCCGCAGCGCCCTGGACGGGGTCGTGGCCTTCTCCGGCCTGGTCGCCGGCGCCGGCTGGGTGACCGTCCGGCACGGCGGCGGCCTGGAGACGACCTACGGGCTCCTTGACCCGCGCGTGGTCGGCGCAGGGCATCGGGTCGCGCGCGGCGGGGTCCTTGGACGTCTCGCCCCTGCCGCGGCCCACCTCGACTGGGGAGCGAAGCTCGACGGCGCCTACATCGACCCGCTGAGCCTGCTGCAACCGTGGGAGGTCCACCTCACCGCCTGATTCCACGCGCGCGCCGGTGGCAGCGGCGGGGACACCCGTGTATCGTCGGCGACGGTCCGGCCATGCGCCGAGCCGTTCCGGCTGCCCCCGGGCAGCCCACTCCACAGCACGAGCCGCGGGGCCTGCGGTCCCGTCTGCCGCGAGGCGGGCGGGGAAGGCCCAGTGCCGCCGTCGTCGACGGCGGTCCGGCGCGTGCGAGGCCAAACCGCAGTCCGTGGCCCGGCCACGGCAGAGCAAGGATCTCGACATGTCGGTCGTCAGCATGCGCCAGCTCCTCGAAGCCGGCGTCCACTTCGGGCACCAGACACGCCGCTGGAACCCGAAGATGAAGCGGTTCATCTTCTCCGAGCGCAACGGCATCTATATCATCGACATCCAGCAGTCGATCGGGATGCTCGAGCAGGCGTACCACTTCATCCGCGACTCCGTGGCCAAGGGCGGCACCGTCCTGTTCGTGGGGACGAAGAAGCAGGCTCAGGAGGCCATCGAGCAGCAGGCCCTGCGCGTCGGCATGCCCTTCGTGAACTACCGCTGGCTCGGCGGCATGCTCACGAACTTCGAGACCATCAAGACCCGTCTCGTGCGGCTGAAGGAGCTCGAGGAGATGGAGTCGGGGGGCATGCTCGACGTGCTCCCGAAGAAGGAGGTCCTCCAGCTCTCCCGCGAGAAGGAGAAGCTCGAGCGCAACCTCGGCGGGATCCGCACGATGCAGAAGCTGCCCGCGGCGATCTGGGTCGTCGACACGGTGAAGGAGCACATCGCCGTCAAGGAGGCGAACCGCCTCGGCATCCCGGTCGTCGCCGTCGTCGACACCAACTGCGACCCGGACGTCATCGACTTCATCATCCCCGGCAACGACGACGCGATCCGGTCGGGCGCCCTGCTCACGCGGCTGATGGCCGACGCCTGCGCCGAGGGCTACGTCGCCCGCGCCAGCCGCACGAAAGACGACGTCGTCGCCGAGCAGGCGGCTGCCGCCGCGGCTGCGGCACAGGCACCCGTCGCCGCCCGCGCCACCGCGCCCGAGACCGAGCCGCTCGCCGAGTGGGAGATCGCCCTGCAGCAGGAGGAGGCGGCCCGCAACGCCGCCCAGGCGG
>JACCXR010000468.1 GCA_013696915.1 Euzebyaceae bacterium | reverse complement strand
CGCCGGTGGCGGACCCTGTCGAGGTCGAGGTCGGCGTACACCAGCGCCTCACGCTCCTCCGGCGCCGCGGCGACGACCTCGCCCCACGGGTCGACGACGTGGGAGCCGCCCCAGAAGTGCAGGTCGCCCTCGACGCCGACGCGGTTCACGAACACGACGTAGCTCTGGTACATGCGGCCGTAGAAGCGGGTGAGGTCGCGCCAGTACTCCACGGCGTCGTAGTGCTGCGGGAACAGGCTCTGGGCGCTCGCCGTGGGGACAAGCAGGACCTGCGCGCCGTCCTGGACCGCGAGGAACGGCAGCTGCGGCTGCCACGCGTCGTTGCAGATCAGCGTCGCCATGCCGCCCCAGCGGGTGGCGAACGCCCGCATGGTCTGCCCGGGACTGAAGTGCTTGCGCTCGTCGAAGATCCCGTAGTTCGGCAGGTACAGCTTGCGGTGCACGTGGACCAGCCGGCCGCCCTCGTAGTACGCGGCCGCGTTGTAGTTCGACCGGCCGCCGTCCTCGTGGAAGCCGATCAGCACGCCGGCGTCTCCCGCGGCGGCGGCCAGCCCGAGCAGGACGGGATCGGACGCCCGGCGCGTCAGGTCGCCGTCGACCTCACCGACGGCGTAGCCGGTCAGCGCGAGCTCGGGGAACACCACGAGCCCGGCGCCGCCGGCCGTCGCCTCCTCGATGGCCTCCTGCGCGGCGGCCGCGTTCGCGTCGAGGTCGCCGAGCACAGGGTGCGACTGCACCAAGGCGACCCGCATGCCCGCCGTCCTCCGGCGGACGGTGGCGGCGCCCTTACCCGGAGATGACCCCGTTCGATACGAGGAACTCCTGGGCGACGTCCTCGGGCGACTCGCCGTCGACGTCAACCGCGGCGTTCATCTCGGTCATGGTCTCGTCGGTCAGCAGCCCGCTGATCTCCCCGAACAGCGTGTCGTACGCCTCGGGGTTCTCGTCGTAGGTCTCCTGCGGCATCGTCACCTTGGACACTAGCTCCGCAGTGACGCCCAGGGCTCCTGGTCGGAGACGTCCTCGAGCCCGTAGCCGGTGTCGCCCCCCAGAGAGGGTGCAATCACGACTTGCAGGTGCGCCGTCTCGTCGCCGTCGTTGAACGAGGCGTGGACCACACCCTCGGGGACGAAGGCCGAATCACCCGGTCCGAGGGTGGTCGACTCCTGCTCGATGAACTGGGTGATGTGACCGTCTTGGACGATGATGATCTCCTCCTGGCCGGGGTGACGGTGAAAGTCGTGACCGCCGCCCGGCTCGAGGGTGACGTCCATCACGACCAGGTGCTTCGCCCCGCTCGCGGGCACCAGGCGCCATCCGATCACGCCCCACTCGAACTGCTCCTGCCGGACGTCGCCGAGCGTCACGAAGGTGGTCACGGGGTTCCCCTCTCGTCGCTAGCCATGTCCCGCGGCCGATCATACGGACGGTCGGACAACGTCGGCCAAGACGCCCCAGCCGCCTACGGGAATCGAACCGGCATACGGCAGCTGGGAAGTCGGTTCGCTGGTGTGCCGGGACATGCCCGCCGGTGGTCCCGTGCGTCAGCCCTTGAGGCGGTACAGCACGTACAGGCCGAAGACCCCGGCCGCCCCGGTCATGGTGACGAGCAAGATGGTGTAGAAGATCTCAACCGTGTTCATCGGCGCCAGGCTAGCAACCTCCGCCGACGGTCCGCGAAAGATGAGGGTTCGCCGATGGCTTCGAGCCTCGTGATCAAGGTGACGCACGCGCTCGGCGACCCCGAACGCGCCCACATCGGCTGCAACGTGGCGGCGGTCGGGCTCGCGAGCGGCCTTGACGTCCACCTGTTCCTCGCCGTGGAGGGCGTGCACCTGGCGCGACCGGAGATCCCCGAACGCCTGGAGCTGGCCGAGGCGCCACCCGTCGGCGAGCTGCTCGACGCGATCTACGCCGCCGGCACCGTGACCGTGTGCACGCCGTGCGCCCTCCGGCGGGGCCTGACGGAAGCGGACTTCCGCCCCGGTACCCAGCTGGCGGGCTCCGCACGGTTCGT
>JACCXR010000090.1 GCA_013696915.1 Euzebyaceae bacterium | reverse complement strand
CGGGGTCGACGAGCGTGCGCTCCTGGTCGGAGCTGTAGCCGTCGGGGTTGAGGCCGATCTGGTCGACGCCGTACTCGCGGTAGCCGCCGGCCGGGTCGTTCGACGGCGAGAAGCCCCAGTAGCCGTAGCCGGCCTCCTCCAGGCCGTGCTCGATCTGCGCCCGAACGTAGAGGGGGTGGTTGACGCCCCAGCTCCGCGGGCCCCACTGCTCCTCCGGGACGAGCAGCGGCACCATCAGCGCCTCGAACATGCTGCCGCCCCAGCTCGGCACGATCTGCATGCCGCGGTAGGTGTAGGCGCCCTCGAAGACGTCGACGCCGAGGTAGGTCCGGGTCTCGCCGACCGGCTGCTGTTCCTGCCAGCCCCAGTCGCACGTGGCCGGGAACGTGCGGAAGGTGCGGAAGTAGTGCTCGGGCGGGATGTCGCCCATGGCGATGCCGATGTAGCTGGCGATCCGCGGCTCGGTGTTGAACGAGCCGTAGTGGTGGCAGGTGAAGCCCTCGCCGGTGTCGCCCTCGGAAGGGCTTTTCTCGCAGCCGCCGCTGACCGCGGGGGCGTAGTCCTGGCCGGGCGGCAGCTCGGTCCAGTACCCGCCGCGGATCTGCCCGACCTGGGGGTCGTAGTAGAAGCCGAAGTCGAACGACTCGGCGAGCGCGCGCGCCTGGTTGCGGACCTGCGGGACGGCGTTGGAGACCATCATCAGCGCCGCGGCGAGCCAGCCGTTGTCCACGCTCGACAGGAACGGGTACACGGGGTTGCCGTCCACCGGCCAGATCTCCAGCTTCTCCCCGGTCGCCGGGTCGTACCAGTTGAAGTACATGCCGCTCGGCTCGTGCCGCTCCAGGTAGGCGACCGTCCGCAGCGTGTGCTTGACGCGGTCCAGCGCCTCCCGCCGGGAGATGATGCCGACGTCGCGGGCGGCGAGCGTCGACCACAGGTATGCGCCGATGTTCGTCGGCGACGTGTACGCGCTGCGGGTGCCGTCCGCGCTGAGGTTGTCCGCGGTCAGCCCGGTCGTCGGGTCGGTCAGCGCGGCCATGGAGCTCCACGTGTCGGCGGCGTAGGCCCGCAGGACGCGCCGCTGCTGGAGGTGCTCCGGCACCGGCGGTGGCCAGCCCCCGCCGCGGCGCGGCCAGGCGATCGCCGCGGGAGCGAGCAGGGACAGGGCGAGGGCGAGGACGAGGACGAACGCGAGGCGGCGGCGCATGCGTGGGGCTCCTTCCGGGCTGGTCAGCCCTTGAGACCGGTGGTGGCGATGCCCTGCGTGAAGTAGCGCTGCAGGGACAGGAAGACGACGAGGACGGGCACGACGATGACGACGGCGCCTGCCATGAGCAGGCCGTAGTCGGCGGAGTGCTGGCCGCGGGTGAAGATGGCGAGCGCGACCGGCAGCGTGTACATCCGCTCGCTCGTGGAGTTGACGAGCGGCCACAGCAGGCTGTTCCACGAGCCGAGGAACGTGAGGATCCCGAGGGTCGCGAGCGCGGGGGTCGCGAGCGGCATCGCGATCCGCCAGAAGAGGTAGAACTCGCTGGCGCCGTCGACCCGGCCGGCCTCGAGCAGCTCCTCGGGGATCCCGGCCATGAACTGGCGCATCAGGAACACCCCGAACGGCCCGGCGGCGAACGGCAGGATCAGTCCGGCGTGGGTGTTGACCAGGCCGAGGTTGCTCATCAGGACGAACAGCGGCACCAGCGTGATGCTGCCGGGCACCATCAGCGTCGCCATGACGAGCAGGAAGAGCTTGTCGCGGCCGGCGAAGCGCAGCTTGGCCAGGGCGTAGCCGAGCATGGAGCAGAACACGAGGTTGGCGACGGTGACGGCGCCGGCGACGACCGCCGAGTTCGCGAAGTACCGGGGGAAGTCCAGCCGCCCGAACAGCCGCGAGTAGTTGCCGAGCGTGGGGTCGGCCGGCAGCCAGGTCGGCGGGAGCTGCAGCAGCTCGCCGCGGGTCTTCAGCGAGCCCAGCAGCATCCACAGGAACGGCCCGATGAACGCGAGCAGGCCGAGGACGAGCAGGGCGTAGATCCACCAGACCCGCCGGCCGCTGCCGGTGGCCGCCTCGGACTGGGGCCCGGGCAGGGTCGGCGGGGCCTCTCTGGGCGTGGTCGTGGCGGTCATGTCTGCGGCCTCAGGAAGCGGAACTGGACGATGGTCAGCACGACGATGGCGACGAACAGGGCGTAGGAGATCGCCGCGGCGTAGCCGAAGTGCAGGAAGTTGAAGCCCTGCTCGTAGACGTACATCGCGATCGACAGCGTCCGGTCGAGCGGGCCGCCGGCGGTCATGACGAACGGCTCCTCGAACAGCTGGAGGTAGCCGATGCTCGTGATCACCGCGGCGAACAGCAGGGTCGGACGCAGCATCGGCAGGGTGATCCAGCGGAACTCGCTCCACTTGCGGGTGCCGTCGATGCGTCCCGCCTCGTAGAGGTCGTTCGGGACGCCCTGCAGGCCGGCGAGGAAGATCACCATGACGAACCCGACGTTGCGCCAGACCGCCATCAGGATGATCGCCGGCATCGCTAGCGCGGGGTTCGCGAGCCAGTTCGGCCCGTCGATGCCGACGCCGGACAGCAGGACGTTGATCAGCCCGAGGTCGGGGTGGAGCAGGTAGCGCCAGATGACGGCGATCGCGACGATGCTCGTGACGACGGGCAGGTAGTAGCCGACCCGGAACAGCGCCTTGAACCTCACGACGGCGACGTTGAGCCCGAGCGCGGCGAGCAGACCGACGCCGAGCGTCAGCGGGACGCCGGCGAGCACGAAGTAGGCGGTGTTGCCCGCGGCGGCGAGGAACTTGGGGTCGCTCGCCAGTGTCGTGTAGTTGCCGACCCCGATGAAGTTCGTCCCGATCGGGTTGCGTAGGTCCTTCAGGCCGAAGTCGGTGAAGCTCATCGCCAGGGAGGCGAGGATCGGGCCGGCCAGGAAGATCGCGAAGATGATCACCCAGGGGGCGGCGAACGCCCAGCCGGTCAGGTGGCGGCGGGCGCCCGACCACCGCGCGGCCGGTGGGACCGCGGCGGTGGTGCGAGCGGGTTCGATGGCGGTGGCCATGCCGGGTCAGCCGACGCCGATGGACTCGGCGCGCTCCTCCATCGCGGCGGCGGCGTCCTCGGGCGAGGCGTCGCCGATCGTCGCGCGCTCGATCTGGTCGTCGATGGCGCTGGCGACCTCCTCCCAGGTCGGGATCGGCGGCGGCGCCTGCGCGTCCTCCAGCTGCTGCCCGAACGTGGCGAGCTGCTCGTCGGAGGCGAGCTCGCCCTCCTCCCAGGCCGCCTGGACGGACGGGAGCGCAGCCACCGCGGCGTACCACTCGCTCTGGACCTCGGGCTGGGTGAGGTAGGAGACGAACTGCCAGGCGGCGTCGCGGTTGTCGGTGCCGGCGAACACCACCAGGTTGCTGCCGCCGACGAACGAGGTCGCCGACTCCTTGGCCGGCATCGGGGCGATCGCCCACTTGCCCTCCATCTCCGCGCCCCCCTGGTCCGCGATGAGCCCCATGTGCCACGGGCCGGAGAAGAACATCGGGTACGTGCCCTGGATGAAGCCCTGGGTGATGTCGAAGCCCTCGGGCTGCGGCGAGGTCAGGCCCTCGTCGAAGAAGGACGCGTAGTACTCCAGCGCCTCGACCGCCTCGGGGCTGTCGAGCGCGAACTCGCCGTCCTCGGTGAGGACCTCGCCGCCGTTGGACCAGACGAGCGGCAGGTACTGCTGCCAGCTGCCGGCCCCGGTCCCGAGCGCGATGCCGTTCTGGGCGCCGCCCTCCTCCTTCATCGCGCGTGCCATCTCCTTCAGCGCGTCCCAGTCGGCGGGCGGCTCGGTGATGCCGGCGGCCTCGGCGATGTCGGTGCGGTAGTAGAGCAGCCGGGTCTCGACGTACCAGGGGACGCCGTAGGCGGTGTCGTCGACGACGTTCGTCTGGTAGG
>JACCXR010000455.1 GCA_013696915.1 Euzebyaceae bacterium | reverse complement strand
CCCTTGGGACCCTCGTAGCGGATGACCACCACGTCGCCGGGCTGGATGCGCCCGGCCATGATCGCCTCCATGGCCCCGTCCTCCCCGTCGAAGACCCGGGCGGGCCCCTCGAAGCGGGTGAAGTCGATCCCCGCCACCTTGACCACCCCGCCCTTGGGGGCCAGCGACCCCCGCAGCACGGCAATGCCGCCGCGGGCGTGGATGGGATCGCTCAGCGGGTGGATCACCGCACCGTCGGGCGCCGGCGGCGCCAGTGCAGCCAGGTTCTCGGCCATGGTCCGGCCCGTGACGGTGAGGCAGTCGCCGTGCAGCAGCCCGGCGTCGAGCAGCTCGGCCAGCACGACGGGGATCCCGCCGGTGCGGTCGATGTCGGCCATGTGGTAGCGCCCGTGGGGCCGGGTGTCGGCGATGTGGGGCACCCTCGCCGCGACCCGGTTGAAGTCGTCGAGCTCCAGCTCCACCCGGGCCTCGTTGTCGATGGCCAGCAGGTGCAGCACGGCGTTGGTGGAGCCGCCCAACGCCATGACCACGGCGATGGCGTTCTCGAATGCCTCTTTGGTCATGATCTGGCGGGGCCGGATCCCCTTGCCCAGCAGGTCGACCACCGCTTCGCCACTGGCCCTGGCGATGGCGTCCCGGCGGGGATCGGGGGCAGGAACGCTGGCGCTGCCGGGCAACGACATGCCCAGCGCCTCGGCCACCGCGGCCATGGTGTTGGCCGTGAACATGCCGGCACAGGCACCTTCGCTGGGACAGGCGCCCCGTTCGATCTCGCCCAGGTCCTTCTCGCTCATGGTGCCCGCGGCGCAGGCCCCCACCGCCTCGAACACGCTGACGATGTCGAGGGCGGCGCCGTTGCGCTGCCCGGGCAGGATGGAGCCGCCGTAGACGAAGACCGAGGGCACGTTGACCCGGGCGGCGGCCATGAGCATGCCGGGCAGGCTCTTGTCGCACCCGGCGAAGGTCACCAGCGCGTCGAAGCGCTCGGCGTGCATCACCGTCTCCACCGAGTCGGCGATCACCTCGCGGGACACGAGCGAGGCGCGCATGCCCTCGTGGCCCATCGAGATGGCGTCCGAGACGGCGATGGTCGTGAACTCGATCGGGAAGCCGCCCGCCGCCCGCACCCCCTCCTTCGCGATCCGCGCGAGGCGGCCGAGCGACAGGTTGCACGGCGTCACCTCGTTCCACGAGCTGACCACCCCGACCTGCGGTTTGCCGAAGTCGTCCTCCGTCATCCCGACCGCGCGGAGCATGGCCCGGGCCGGCGCGCGCTGGAAGCCCTCGGTGACGTCACGGCTGCGGGGTCGGTTCATGCTCGGTCTCCTCCTCGGCGGCCGCCATTCAACCAGTGCCCGCGGGTGTCCCGCCCGCGGGCGTTTCGCCGTGCCCGAACGGGTAGGCCGCCCGCGACGCCCTCGCGGCCTCCTCCGGCCGGCCGTCCGACCGTCCGATCCCGACCGAAGGACTCCTCTGATGAAGGCACTGGCGTGGCACGGCAAGCGCGACGTCCGGCTGGACACCGTCCCCGACCCGTCGATCTCGGAGCCGACCGACGCGATCGTCCGCATGACGTCGACCGCGATCTGCGGCTCGGACCTGCACCTCTACGAGGTCCTGGGCCCGTTCATGGCCGAGGGCGACGTCATCGGCCACGAGCCGATGGGCATCGTCGAGGAGGTCGGCAGCGCGGTCACGAGCATCGCGCCCGGCGACCGGGTCGTGATCCCGTTCCAGATCGCCTGCGGGCGGTGCTACATGTGCCGGCAGGGCCTGCCCACGCAGTGCGAGACCACGCAGGTGCGCGAGGAGGGGATGGGCGCGGCCCTGTTCGGCTACACCAAGCTGTACGGGCAGGTGCCCGGCGCGCAGGCGGAGTACCTGCGGGTCCCGCAGGCCCAGTTCACGTCGATCAAGGTGCCCGAGGGTCCCCCCGACGACCGCTTCGTCTACCTGTCCGACGTGCTGCCGACGGCATGGCAGGCCGTCGAGTACGCCGCCGTCCCCGACGGCGGCAGCCTCGCCGTCATCGGGCTCGGGCCCATCGGGGACATGTCCTGCCGGATCGCCATGCACCGCGGGGCGGGGAAGGTCATCGGCGTCGACCTCGTGCCCGAGCGCCTTGCGCGCGCCCGCCGCTACGGCGTCGAGACGCTCGACCTGCGCGAGCACGACGACGTCGCCGAGACCATCCGCGACCTCACCGACGGGCGCGGTGCTGACGCGGTCATCGACGCGGTCGGGATGGAGGCGCACGGCTCGCCGTTCGGCAAGCTGGCGCACACCATGGCCACCCTGCTGCCCGACAGCGTGGCGGAGAAGATGATGGAACGGGCGGGCGTCGACCGCCTCGGCGCGTTCCACCTCGCCATCGACGCGGTGCGGCGGGGCGGGACGATCTCGCTCATCGGCGTCTACGGCGGCATGGCCGACCCCCTGCCGATGCTCACGCTGTTCGACAAGCAGATCCAGCTCCGCATGGGGCAGGCGAACGTCAAGCGCTGGGTCGACGACATCATGCCGCTGCTCACCGACGGCGACCCGCTCGGCGTCGACGGCTTCGCCACCCACCGGCTGCCGCTCGACCAGGGACCCCAGGCCTACGAGATGTTCCAGAAGAAGGAGGAGGGCGCCGTCAAGGTCCTGCTCCAGCCCTGATCGGCGGGCGGGCCGCCGCCGCCATGAGGACGGCGGGCTGCCGCCACCGGTCCAGCCACCCTGGCCCGCGGCTACCCTCCCCGACGATGGTGGCGGCGCCGGCAGACGACTCGCAGGTCCCCGCGTTCTGGCGCGCCCTGGGGCTGCCCGGCCTGGTCGACGCCCACGTGCACTTCCTGCCGGAGAGCATGGAGCGCAAGGTCTGGGCGTGGTTCGACGCCATCGTCGACGACCGGGGCGCGCCGGCGTGGCCCATCCGCTACCGCGAGGCCGCCGGCGCGCGCGTGGACCTGCTGCACAGCCTCGGCGTCGTCGCGTTCCCCGGCCTCGTCTACCCCCACAAACCCGGCATGGCCGAGTGGCTGAACGGCTGGGCGCGCGACTTCGCGGCCGCCACCCCCGGGTGCATCCCGTCGGCCACCTTCTACCCCGAGCCGGACGCCGACCGGTACGTCGCCGAGGCGCTCGAGGCCGGCGCCCGCATCTTCAAGGTCCACCTGGAGGTCGGCGGCTACGACCCGCGTGACCGCACGCTCGCCCCGGTGTGGCGGCGGCTCGCGGCCGCCGCCGTGCCGGTCGTGGCCCACTGCGGGTCCGGGCCCTTCCCCGGCCCGTACACCGGGCCGGCCACGTTCGGCGACGTCCTCGCGGCGCACCCCGACCTCGTGGCCGTGATCGCGCACATGGGGACCACCGAGTACGCCGAGTTCCTGGCGCTCGCGCTGCGCCACCCCAACGTCCACCTCGACACCACGATGGCGTTCACCGACTTCATGGAGGCGCGCGCTCCGTACCCGCCCGATCTGCTGCCCGTGCTCGCCGACCACCCGGGCCGCGTCCTGTTCGGCAGCGACTTCCCGACCATCCCGCACCCCTACGCCCACCAGCTCGCCGCACTGGTGGGCCTGGGGCTCGGCGACGACTGGCTGCGGGCGGTGTGCTGGCACAACGGCGCGCGCCTGCTCGGCGTCCCCGGCGGCGACTCCGACCGACCGACCTGAAGCTCACCCGAAGCCCGGGTGAAGCCCCCGCTGGCACAGTGCCGGCGCGGGCGGGGCGTCGGAGGAGCATGCGGATGCGGACAGCGGCGGGAACGGGCGGGCGGGCGGCGGTGGCCCTGGTGGTCGCCGCCCTCGTGGCGGGGGCGTTGCCGGCGGGGGTGGAGGCGCAGGCGTCTGCGCCTCCACCGCAGCGCCTGTCGGGCCCTGATTGATTCGCCACCGCGGCGGCGGTGTCGGCCGCGACCTTCGAGCCCGGCGCGGCGGTGGTCTACGTCGCGACCGGCGAATCCTTCCCGGACGCACTCGCCGGCGGGCCGCTGGCCGGCGCCCGGGGCGCGCCGATCCTGCTGACCTCCCGCGGGGCCCTGCCCGCCGCCACCGCCGCCGAGCTCGAGCGCCTCGACCCGGCAGCGATCACCGTCCTCGGCGGCCCCGCCGCGGTCGCCGACGGGGTCCTGACCGCTCTGGACGCGTTCACCGACGGGCCGGTGCAGCGGCTGGCCGGCGCCTCGCGCTTCTCCACGGCCGCCGCGATCTCCGCGGAGGGCTTCGCGGACGGCGCCGAGACGGCCTACGTCGCCACCGGTGACAACTTCCCCGACGCGCTCGCCGGAGGCGCCGCCGGCGCGACCACCGGGCGCCCGGTGCTGCTGACCTCGCGCGGGTCGCTGCCCGCCGAGACGCGCGCGGAGCTCGAGCGGCTCGCGCCGGAGACGATCCTGGTGCTCGGCGGCTCCGCCGCGGTCAGCGCCGATGTGCTCGCGGCCCTGCAGGACCTGGCCGGCGGCGACGTGCGCCGCCTGTCCGGCGCCGACCGCTTCGCCACCGCGGCGGCCATCGCCGCCGACACCTTCCCCGCCACGGCGCCGGCAGTGTTCCTCGCCACCGGCGGCGGGTTCCCGGACGCGCTCGCCGGCGCCCCGGCGGCCGCCGCGGCAGGCGGCCCGCTGCTGCTGGTCCAGAG
>JACCXR010000414.1 GCA_013696915.1 Euzebyaceae bacterium | reverse complement strand
GCCGAGCTGTGGGGGCGGACCACCGGCGCCGACGGCGACCGGCTCGTGCTCGCCGGCGGGTACGCGCCGGGGGCGTGGACGCTGGCCCTCGCCGGGTCGCCGCTGGCCGCCAGGTCGTCGGCGCCGGTGCTGCTGACGGCCGCCGCCGGCCTCCCGCCAGCCACCGCGGAGTACCTCGCCCAGCTCGGCTACTCCGACGAGCGCCACGCCGCCGGCTGGGTCCTCGGCGACGAGGTCGACGTCAGCGACGACGTCGTCGGCGCGGCCGAGGCGCTGCTCGGCTAGCGTCAGCGGAATGGTCCAGATCACGGCGCAGATGGTCGCGAGCGTCGTCGCTGTGCGAGCGTCGGTCGGCGATGCGGTCGCGGCGGGCGACACCCTCCTCGTCGTGGAGTCCATGAAGATGGAGATCCCGGTGCTGGCGCCCGTCGCCGGCACGGTCGCCGATCTCCAGGTGGGTCCGGGCGACATCGTCGAGGAGGGGGACATGCTGGCGCTCATCGACCCGGCCTGAGCCTCACCCTCGGCTGGCCCCCGACCGCGGCGGGCTACGATCCCGGCGTGCCCGTTCTCTCCGATCTCCTGGCCGATCGCTGCCAGCTCGACGACACGACCATCGACCACCTGCAGCTGCTCCTGTCGGAGTGGCAGGTGCTGGCGGACCTGTCTTTCGCCGACCTCCTGCTCTTCGTCCGCCACCAGCTGCCCGACGGCACGCCGATGTACCTCTGCGTCGGCCAGATGCGCCCGTACACGGCCCAGACGATCTACGCCGAGGACCTCGTCGGCCAGGTCTTCCCGGTCCGCGACCGCCCCATGGTGGGGCGGTCATTGGCCGAGCGCCGGGTCATCCGCGACGCCGACCCCGACTGGTCGACCGGCGTGCCGGTCCGCGAGGAGGCCATCCCGGTCCGGCTCGTCCACGGGTCCGCGGACGCCCGCTTCGACGAGATCGTCGCGGTCGTCACACGGGAGGCGAACGTCTCGACCGCGCGGTCGCCCTCCCAGCTCGAACTCACCTACCTCCAGTCGGCGGGCGAGCTGGCGCAGATGCTGGCGGACGGCACGTTCCCCTACCGCGGCGAGAGCCCGGAGGAACGGGAGCTGTCACCGCGCGTGGGGGACGGGATCATGCGCGTCGACGCGCAGGGCAGCGTCACGTACGCATCCCCGAACGCGATCTCGGCCTACCGGCGTCTCGGAAGCCTCGACCGGGTGGTGGGGCAGCACCTCGACGAGTTCGACCCCGACAGCGACGAGCTCACGGAGGCGCTGGTCGAGGGCGTGCCGACCGTGAGCGAGATCGAGCGGCAGGGCGCCATCGTGCTCCGCCGCCTGCTCCCACTGATCGGCAACGGGCAGGTCATCGGCGGGCTGCTGCTCGTCCGGGAGGTCACCGAGCTCAGGCGCCACGAGCGCGCGCTGCGGCTCAAGGACGCCACCATCCGGGAGATCCACCACCGGGTGAAGAACAATCTCCAGACGGTCGCGTCGCTGCTGCGCCTCCAGGGACGCCGGCTGAAGTCGGAGGAGGCGCGGGAGGCGCTCGCCGAGAGCGTCCGGCGCATCTCCTCCATCGCGCTCGTCCACGAGACGCTCAGCCAGGAGTCGCGCCAGCGGGTCAGCTTCGAGAAGATCGCCCGCCGCATCGTCGACATGCTCGGCGACGGTCTCGTGAACCCCGACGTGCCGGTGTCCTTCGTCCTGGAGGGCAGCCCGGGCGACCTGCCGGCCGAGGTGGCGACGCCCCTGGCGCTGGTCCTGACCGAGCTCCTGCAGAACTGCGTCGAGCACGCGTTCCCCACGGACGGCGGCACCGTCGAAGTCACGTTCGAGCGCGGCGTCGCCACGCTGCGCGTCGTCGTCACCGACGACGGCGTCGGCCTGCCGGAGGGGGCGACGCTCGAACGCATCGCGAACCTCGGCCTGCAGATCGCGCGCACCTTGGTCGAGAGCGAACTCGGCGGGACGTTCGACACACTGCCGGTCGACCGCGGCACGAGTGTCGAGCTGGTGCTGCCGCTGCCCTGACCCCGGTCAGGCGGCTCCGTCCCGCAGGGCGGCCGGCCTCAGCTCGCGATGCGGCGGCGCCGCTGGCGGCTGCGGCGGAGGGTGCGGCGCTCGTCCTCGTTCATCCCGCCCCAGACGCCCGCATCCTGATTGGTCTCCAACGCCCACTCGAGGCACTGGTCGGTCACCTCGCAACGGCGGCACACCGCCTTGGCCCGCTCCACCTGGTCCAGTGCCGGGCCGGTGGTCCCGATCGGGAAGAAGAGTTCGGGGTCCTCGTCGAGGCAGGCGGCCTTGTTGCGCCAATCCATCGTGGGTGCTCGCTTTCTCGTCGCGGCTGAGCGCGAGCCGTTCCTGGGAACGGGTGCGCCCGGCCGGGTGCGGGGTCGGGTCTCGGGCATGGCACCGTTGCCGTGCACTGCGCCGGGCCTACGGGTTTGTGAACGGCGTCACAAGACTCGGCGCTCTGCGATCGTTGCCACAGTAGCGAAGCCTCCCCGGGGCGTCTAGGGGGTATGTGCGAGATTTCACAGGGGATTGTCCTGCATAGAATCGCCCGCCATGCTGCCGTTCGCGAAAGGCGACGAGGGCGGTCCTGCGGTCGTCGGGCACCGCGGCGCGCCGCTGGTGGCGGCGGAGAACACTCCCGCGGCCTTCGCGGCGGCGGCCGTGGCCGGCGCCGGGTGGGTGGAGCTCGACGCCCGGAGGAGCCGCGACGGGACGGTGGTGGTGCACCACGACGCCTGCACCGCCGACGGCACCCCCGTGGTCGAGCAGGACGCCGGGCGGTTGCGGGCGCGCGGGGTCTGGACGCTTGCGGCCGTCCTCGACCGGCTCCCTCCCGGGCTCGGCGTCGACGTCGAGGTGAAGAACTTCCCGGGTGAGCCGGACCACGACGATGAACACCGTCTCGCCGCGCGCGTCGCCGATGTCCTCCGGGCGGCGGCGGGCGGTCGCCCCCGGTTGACGAGCTCGTTCAACCCGCTGACGGTCGCCGCGCTGGCGGCCGGCATGCCGGGCGTGCCCGTCGGCTTGGTGCACGGCCCCGGCCTGCGGCTGGACGCCGCCGCGGAGATCGGTCGCGAGTTCGGCGCGACCGTGGTCTGCCCGCACGTCGATGCACCCGCCCTCGATGCCCGGACGGTCGCGACGGTGCGGGCGGCGGGCATGGCGGTCATGGTCTGGCCCGTGGACGACCCGGTCCGGGCGGTGGAACTCGCGGCCGTCGGGGTCGACGCCCTCTGCACGAACGACCCGGCGGAACTCGTCCAGGCGCTCAGGCGACGACGGTGAGGGCGCTGCGGGCGGTCCCGAGGGTCAGCCGGTCGGTTTCGCCGACGAACTCGCCGTCGACGTGCAGCGGCACAGGGGCGGTGGCGACGACCTCGTAGCGGTCGCGGTCTCGCCACGTGCGGACGTGCCCGAGCCGGTCGACGTTCCCCGAGGTCAGCGCGGCGCGCGCGAGCCTGGCGAGTGAGAGCAGGCCGACCCTGGTCAGTCCCGTCACGTCCAGCGCCCGGTCGAGGTCGGCGTCCGGGCACACCAGTGCCGGCAGCGGGCCCAGGTAGGTGTACGGGCTGGAGTTGCAGCACACGACCGCCCGGAGCCCCGCGTGCGTCGGCTCACCGTCCACGGTCAGCGACAGCAGTGCGTCCTGTCCGCGTCCGGCGAGGTAGGCGAGGAACCCGCACCACAGGAACGAGGCCTGCCGCACGGTCCGCTTCATGCGGATGCGCCGCTCCACCATGCGCACGACCTCGGCGTCGTAGCCGAGGCCGGCGCAGAAGGCGAAGTAGCGCCCGTTGGCGACGCCCAGGTTGACCCGGCGGTCCTCCCGCTCGCCGAGCTTGCGCAGGATCAGCGACGTGGCCGCGACGGCGTCGTTCGGCATCCCCAGCGTCCGCGCCCAGACGTTCGTGGACCCCCCCGGGATCACCGCGAGCTTCACGTCGGTCCCGGCGATGCCCTGCACCACCTCGTTGAGCGTGCCGTCTCCGCCGTGCGCAATGACGACCTCGTACCCGGCGCCCACGGCGTCGGCGGCCAGGGAGATCGCGTGACCGTGTCGCTGCGTCGCCTCGACGTCGAGCTTCAGCTCGGAAGACAGCGCGTGCGCGATGACGTCGGTGACGGCGGGCCTCGTGGCCGTGGCATGGGGGTTGTGGACGAGAAGGGCGCGCACGCCGGGACGCTACCCGACGATGGCCCCGCCGACCCCAAGGCTTCGCGGCAGAACGCCGAACCACGACGCACTGCCGAGGGGTCAGTACTCGGCGGTGCCCTCCATGCCCTGCCGTAGGAAGTCGAGGATGCGGGCGAGGAGGCGGGAGACGTGCATCTGGCTGATGCCGACCTCCTCGGCGATCTGGGACTGCGTCTTCCCCCGGAAGAAGCGCAGGCCCAGGATCATCTTCTCGCGCTCCGGCAGCTGCTCGATCAGCGGCGCGAGGGAGGCGAAGTACTCGAGGTTGTCCAGGCGCAGGTCCTCCTCCCCGATGCGGTCCATGCGCATCGGGGCGTCCTCGTCGTCGCCGGCCGGGGCGTCGAGTGAGGTGGTGGAGTAGGCCTGACCGGACTCGAGCGCCTCGAGGACCTCGTCCTGGGTGACGCCGGCCATCTTGGCGATCTCCTCGATGGTGGGGGAGCGCCCGAGGTCCTGGGTGAGCTGCGCGATGATCTTGTTGAGCCGCAGCGACAGCTCCTGCAGGCGGCGGGGCACCCGGATCGCCCATCCCTTGTCCCGGAAGTACCGCTTCAGCTCGCCCACGATCGTGGGCGTCGCGTAGGTCGAAAACTCGACGCCGCGGTCGAGGTCGAAGCGGTCGATCGCCTTGAGCAGCCCGACCGACCCGACCTGGATGAGGTCGTCGAGCGGCTCGCCGCGGTCCTTGAACCGCTTCGCCAGATACTCGACGAGCGGCAGGTGAAGACGGGCGAGCGCCTCGCGGTAGGACTGGTCACCGGTCGCCTGGAGTCTGGCGAAGAGGCTTTTGGTGTCCTCGCGGGTGTACTGCGCCGTCATTCCGCGTCCCGCGCCATGGCCAGCCGCTTCTTGCCGAGCACCACCGTCGTCCGCGTCTGAAGCGACTCGACGCTGAGGTCGTCCGCGAGGGCCCGCAGGATCATCCACGAGAACGAGGACTCGTCGATGATGCGGACGTCGCCGGGCACGTCGGCGGACAGGCGCACCTCGAGGCCGCTGTCCGTCGGGGTGACGTCCATGACGATCGGTGATCCGCCCGAGTGGCGCAGCAGTTGCGTCGCGGCCTCCTCGACGGCCATCCGCAGGTCGTCCACCTGGTCGAGGGTGAACCGGTCACGGGCGGCGATGCCGCCCACCGCGGTCCGCAGCACCGCGAGGTGCGCGGCGATCGGCGGGACCTTGATGGTCACGGTCTGATCGTTCACGTGCGGATCCCGTCGTCCGTTCCCTGAGCTTCCGCGGTGAGCCACGCGGCGCGTCGCAAGCCTACCCGCGGCCGCCATCGGCCGGCGGGCCGGGGCGGACGGCCGGCGAAGGCGCTTGCGGTCGGCGCACCGGTGGCTCAGGCTGCCGCGATGGACATCAACCTCGACGCCTACTACCGCGGACAGGCCGCCGAGCGGCTGCAGGCGCTGGGCGACGAGCTGCTCCGGATGGCGGGCGAGGCCGGCAGGGCCGACGCCCACGACGCCGCCATGTGGCTGGCCGACCTGTCCACCCAGCTGCTCGACATGGGCCTGCGTGTCGGCGGCCAGCACACCCCGCCGGCGGGGGACCTGCTGTAGAAGAACGCGCGCCAGCTGGTGGGCGGCCGGCCGATGGCCGCCACCCGCTCGATCCACCGCTCGGCGTGTCGAGTTCGCCGCAGCCCGCGCCCGCACGGAATGCGCGCCGATGGGCGGCCTCCGGCACGGACGGGCCGGGTTCTTGCCCTCCGGGGTGGATTCTTCGGATATCCGAAGATTCCACCCCGGAAGGGGGCAGGTGGTCCGATGTCGACCGCAGCCGGGGACCACTGAGCGGCACGGTCGGCGTGAGACCGGTGGCGGCGTCGGGGTGCGCGCCTCTTGAAGGCGAGCCGCGGGGCGGGTGCGGCCGGCGTGCAGCGATTGTGCAGCGCCGGGGGCGACAGTCCCACCTGGAGTGACCACCGGGGCCCGCCGGGCCCCGCACACGCACGCGGGAGGACGCTGTGCAGGGATTTCTCGCGGCCCGTCACCGGGCCGGAACGGCGGCGACGCTGGTCGCCGTCATGCTCGCAGGCCTGGTGGCGGTCGCCGCCCCCGCGCGGGCGCAGGCGGGCTCGATCGTGTTCATCAAGGACGGCAACGTCTGGGTCATGGCCGCCGACGACCCGTCGACGGCCAGGGC
>JACCXR010000410.1 GCA_013696915.1 Euzebyaceae bacterium | reverse complement strand
CGCTGCTGCTGCTCGCCGCCGCGGTGGCGGCCTCCGGCGGCATCATCCTGGCCAGGCAGCGCGGCGGCGACAGCGGCGATCCTGCGCAGCGGGCGCTGCGGGCGCGCGCCGCCGTGGAACAGATCGGGCGTGGGCTGGGGGTGGCGCCGCGGGCCGCCGAGACCGACCGGGAGTACCTCGGACGGCTGGCGGGCGGGCACCCGGCGGCGGGACGCCTGGCCACGTCGACCGCGGCGGCGTGCTACGCGCCGAAGGTCACCGAGCAGGACGCACGGCTCGCCGAGGGCGCCGCCGCCGATCTCGAGATGCACCTGCTCGCCGGGATGGGGCCCTGGCGCCGGGCGGTTGCGAGGACTCGCGGGGTGGTCGCGACCGCCTTCGCGCCGCCGCTCGCGCGCCTGCGGAGCCGACGCGGCGGGGGAGACTGGCGCGGCTGAGGCCGCGGCGGGGGCCCTGCGGCGCGATCCGGGGCCAGACGCTCCCGGGGGCCTGCGCTACTGGCGCTCGTCGTCGCGGCCGCGCTGCTCGCCGAGGTAGCGCGGGAAGCCGCTGCGGGCCTGGCCGGCCGACGGCTGCGGCTGGTTCTGGCCGATGCGCTTGAGCATGGTGCCGCCGTAGATGACGGACACGAGCATCAGCGCCGCGCCGGCGAGACCCCACGCGATGTGCGCGACGATGCCGAAGAGCAGCACGAGTCCGACGACGAAGCCGGCAACTGCGAGCTTGATCCGGCGGCGGGCCTGGGTCGACACCGTGGTCGTCCCGACGGTCCGGGCGAACTTCGGATCCTCCTCGCGCAGGCGCGCTTCGATGTCGGAGAGGATCTGCCGCTCGCGGTCGGACAGTGGCATCTCGAGACTCCGTCCGTGGGTCCGTCCCGCCTGACGGGTCCGGACCCGGTCTGGGACCAGTATAGGGAGCGAACTCGATTGTGCGTCAAGCCATCGCGGCCGGCACGCGGTGCCGGGAGGGTCGTCATGCTCCCCCGAACCGGGGCTCGCGATGCCCCGCCGCATCGGCGGCCTCGGCGAAGTCCGCCGACGCCAGGCAGGCCGCCTGGGCGGCCCGCTCGGCGGCGAGCGCGTCATCGCGGGACCGGGTGAGCGCGCTGCGCATGAGGCCAGGAACGGCGCCGACGGCCGTCGTGGGACCGGCCGCGAGCGCGGCCGTGTAGGCCCGCGCGGCCTCGTCGAAACCGTCGGCGGGCAGCACCGCGTCCACCAGTCCCCAGGCGAGCGCCGTCACCGCGTCGACCGTCCGGGCGGTGACGGCGAGGTCGACGGCGCGGCCGAGCCCCACCAGCCGGGGCAGGCGGTAGGTCCCGCCGAGGTCCGGGACCAGGCCCCAACGGGCCTCGAGCAACCCGAAGGTCGCGCCGGGGGCGGCGACCCGCAGGTGGCACGCGATCGCGAGCTGGCAGCCGGCGCCCAGCGCGGGACCGCGGACGGCGGCGACGGTGGGGACGGGCAGGTCCTCGAACGCGGTGAACGCCTGCTGCAACCACGCGATCCAGTCGTCGCTCGGGCCCCGGCCCGCGCGGACGTCGCCCGCCTGGACGCCGAACAGGGCCACGTCCAGCCCCGCGCTGAACGCCCGGCCCGCCCCGGTGACGAGCACCGCACGGCACGACCGGTCGACGGTCGCGGCCGCCGCCTGCTCCCCCGCGGCGTGCAGCCCCTCGAAGGTGTCGTGGTCCATGGCGTTAAGCTTCTCGGGCCGTTCGAGCGTCACCACGCCGACGCCGTCCTCGCCCACCGCGAACGTCACCCGGTCCCGCACCGCTCCTCCTCGTCGTCGGGGGCCGCGACCGTCTGGCCCTTCAGCCCGCGTGCCGGCGCAGCGCCGCCAGAAAGGCGCGCAGGTCCGCGGGCCCGCTCGTGGCTGCCTCGTGCACCAGCGACAGATGCAGGTCGGCGTACGCGTGCACGACCAGGTTGCGGAACCCCGCGGCGCGCACCAGGCGGTCGGCGAGCTCCCCGTCGATCAGCTCGGCGTCCGCCAGCAGGCGGAAGGCGTCAGCGTAGGTCGGCGGGCTGCCGACACCGGCACGGACGCATGCTGCCACGGCGAGATCGATCACGAGCTGCACCGCATGCCACAGGTTGAACACGACCACATCGGCCGCGTCGCTGCCCGAGCGCAGCTCTTCGGGCTGCGCGGGAAGCCGCGCGGCAACGCGCGCAAGGTGCCGCTCGACGGCAGCGGCCCTGTCGGCCAGGACGGGCCGATCGACGGGCGTCATTCGGGCAGGCTCGCCAGGACCTGCTCGTGGGCCTCGCGCACCACCGTCTCCACGTCGCACCAGAAGCGGCTCGCCTCGATCTGGAACGCGGTGAACGCCCCGGCAGGCCGCTCGAGGATCGGCACGCCTTCCTGGGCGACGCGCAGCCGCAGCAGGCCGCTGGCGCGGGACAGGTCGACGAGGTCCACCGCGTCGGTGCCCAGCCGGGCGACCAGCCGTCCCGTGACCATCAGCAGGTCGACGGCACCGAGGAAGGCCACATCGATGTCGGAGTCAGCTCGCCCCTGTCCGCGTGCACGCGAGCCGTGCAGCACCAGGAGACGCAGCCCGTCGGCGTCGCCGACCGCGTCCCGGATCGCCGCGACCAGCTCAGCTGCGTCCTCCATGCGCCGGAGCATACGGGCAGGTGCTGCGGGCAGAGCGACGCGCCCTGCCGTGTAACGCTGCGGCCGGCCCGGACACATGGGTTCTTGTGGCTGCTGTCGCAGCACAGTGCCGGCCGGAGCGAGAGGGACACCGTGGATCAGTTCCGGGGCGGCTCACCGGATGGATGACCGGCGGCGGCGCTTCCAGCGCATCTACGACGACAACTATGAGTTGATCCTCGGGTACGCGCTGCGTCGCACCGCCACGGCCGACGACGCCGCGGACGTGGTCGCCGACACCTTCCTGACCGCGTGGCGCCGCCTGGACGATGTCCCCGACGGTGAGCGCGCCCGGCTGTGGTTGTACGGAACCGCGCGGAAGTTGCTGGGAAATCACTACCGCAGTCTGCACCGTCAGCGCCGCTTGACCGAGCAGCTGCGCACCGACCTGCCGCGACTGGTGGGGCACACCACTTCCGCGACCGGCGATGGCCCGGACGCGGACTCCATCAGCGCGGCGTTCGCCCGCCTCACTGGCCAGGATCGGGACCTGCTGATCCTGGTGGGCTGGGAGGACCTCGACCCCGGCCAGATCGCGGAGGTGCTGGGCTGCACGCGCGCGACCGCCCGCGTTCGGCTGCACCGGGCCCGCAAGCGGTTCACGCAGGCGCTTGAGAAGGAGGGCCTGCAACGCAACGGGGCCGGCGGACACGAGGTGAGCGGATGGGCAACCGCCCGTCCCGGTCAGGAGGAGACGCGGTGAACCGCCACGGGCACACCACCGACACCTACGTGCGTCGGCTGCCGCTCGTCAGCGACGAGCAGGTCCGCCTCCTGTCGGACAGCGATGCCAAGCAGGCCCTTTTCGAGGAGATCACCACCATGACCATCGACACCCGCACCGCTCCACCCGCCCAGGACCATGCGCGCGTCCCCCGCCGGACGTTCGTGCTGGCCGCCGCCGTTGCGCTGCTCAGCGTCGCTGCCGTCGGCTGGGCGGTGTTCAACTCGGTCCAGGGCAGCACCTCGGTGGGCTGCCACACCGGTGACGGCGCCGTGTCGATCGTGGACGCGGTGACCGGAGACCCCGTCTCTGACTGCGCCGCCCTGTGGCGGCAGGACACCGGCACACAACCGCCTCCGCTGGTGGCCTACGACAACGGCGACGGCGGCATCGAGGTCGTTCCAGAGGGTTCGAGCATCCCCCGCGGCTGGCAGCCGCTCGAGCCGGGCGTCACCCAGGACCCTCGCCTGATCGAGCTCGAGGCCGCCCTCGACGACCACATCGACGGCCTGCCTGCCGACTGTCACCCTCTCGACGCGGCGCGCACCATCGCCGAGCGCGAGGTCGACCGGTTGGGCCTGGACGGCTGGCAGGTGGTCGCCGAGCGCGGCGAGGCCGACGGCGCGGGCACCTGCACGTACTTCCTGCTCGAGTCGGAGCGTCAGACCGTCGTGCTCATCCCACTCGACGGGGGCGCCGCTCCCGACGACGCGCCGTACAGCGTCCTGGCCGGCGAGCTCGGCACGGCGCTTGAGCAGGGCTGCCTGTCCCTGCCGGACGCCGCAGCGCAGGCCCGCCAGATCGCCGCCGATGCAGGCATCGGCGAGGGCTTGGTCGTCCACGAGGTGACCGACGACGCCGCGACGTGCGCCCGCGCCGACGTGAACGTCGGCGGCGGCGTCGAAGTAACCATCCGGGGCCCGCAGGCCACGCCGTAGCGCGGGACCGCACCAGGAAGCTCCACTGGGAGCACTCGGTCCCTCTGGAGAAGCGCCGCCGGCTCGTCCCGCCGTTCGGGGACGTGCCGGCGGTCGGCTTCCTGGCCCGCTCGGCGCAGGCGCTCACCAGGCGCAAGGCACACGGTTCACCTCAATTGGTCCCACCCTCGGCAGTAGTGATCTCAAGGCGATGGTGACGGAGGGCTGCCCGAAAGTCCTGGTCGTCGGGGTGGACTGGATCACCCGGACACTGCCCATCCCTTGACCAACTGTGAAGGACACCGGCCGCCCAGGGCCGGGCGTCCGGGGCGGTCTACCCGTCGTCGAGCAGCGCGGCGCGGGTCACGGCCGCGTCGCCGAAGCGGTTGCGGGCGACGTCGGCGGCGCGCTCGACCTGCTGCCAGCGGTCGTCGTCGAGCAGGCGGAGCTGCCGAGCGGCGCCGGCGGGCACGAGGTTGGCCACGCCGAGGCCGAGCAGGCGGACCCGGACCCGCTCCAGGCGGAGCGCGTCGAGCAGCGCCGCCGACTCGGCGTGCAGCTCGGTCGCGTGGTCGGTCGGCAGCGCGAGCGTCCGCGACCGGGTGACGGTGGCGAAGTTGGCGTAGCGGATCTTCAGCGTGAGCGTGCGGGCGGCAACCTCGCCGCGGCGGAGCCGCCGGGCGATCGTCTCGGCCAGCCGCAGCAGCTCCCTGCGCAGAACGGCAGGGTCGTCGACGTCGCGGTCGAAGGTCTCCTCGGTGCTCATGCCCTTCGCCGGTTCGTACGGCACGACCGGGCGCCGGTCCTCCCCGACGGCGAGCGACGCGAGCTGCGCGGCCGCGGCGTGCCCGACGATGCGGACCAGGGTGGGACCCGCGGTCCCGGCGACGTCGGCGACGGTGCGCAGGCCGAAGCGCTCGAGCCGGGCGGCGGTCTGCTCGCCGACCCCCCAGAGGTCGCGGATCGGGAGCCGGCCGAGGAACGCGGCCACCTCGCCGGCGCGCAGGTGGAGCAGCCCCTCCGGCTTCGCCTTGCCGCTGCAGAGCTTCGCGAGGTGCTTGTTCGGCGCCACGCCGACACTCGCGGGGAGGCCGAGCTCGCCGCGGATGCGGTCGCGGAGCAGCGCCCCGATCACCTCCGGCGGGCCGAACAGCCGCTCGCTGCCGCCGACGTCGAGGAAGGCCTCGTCGAGGGAGAGCGGCTCGACCAGCGGCGTCACGGACAGGAACAGTTCGCGCAGTCGCTGGGAGACGTCCTGGTAGGCCGCGAAGTCCGGTGACACGACCACCGCCTGCGGGCACAGCCGCAGCGCGCGCGCCATCGGCATCGCCGAATGGATGCCGTAGACGCGCGCCTCGTAGGACGCGCTCGCGACGACGCCGCGGCCGCCGAGCCCGCCGACGAGCACCGGACGCCCCGCCAGCGCGGGGTCCCGCAGCGCCTCAACGGACGCGTAGAACGCGTCCATGTCGACGTGCAGGATCGGCTCGGCGGGGCGGCTGGGGGTCACGTCGGCATTGTGCGGCGCCGGTCAGCCGCCCGAGGAGCCCGGCGAGGAATGCCAGAGCTTGCGTGGCGCGCCGGCGCCGGCGCCGTCTTCGGCGTGGTTCTCGGACCACCGCTTCGCGGCGGCGCGGTCGCCGGGGTGGCGGGGGTCGTTCTCGGACAGCCTCTTGGCGTCCTGCGGGTCGACGCCGGGGTGGTGCCCGGCCGGGTCCGCCCACGTCGCCCCGTTCGGGCCGGCGCGTGACGGCGCACCGACCTCGTCGAGGGGCTTGCCGTTCACCTGGCCGGCGTCGTGCCGGCCAGTGCCCTCGCGGATATCGGCGGCGGCCCGGCGGGGGTCGGCGGCGGCCCGGGGGGGGTCGGCGAATGCCGGCTTGACGGCCTGCCCCGGCCTGCCGTCGCCGTGGTCCGTCCCGGCGACCGCGATCCCCGGCCCGTAGCCGCCGAACGGGGCGTCCCCGGCTCCCAGACCGAGGCCGGACCGACCC
>JACCXR010000390.1 GCA_013696915.1 Euzebyaceae bacterium | reverse complement strand
GTGCCGACGCTCACCAACGTCTACCAGGCCACGCCACGAACTGAGCTTCGCCGATTACCTGGGAGAGTCGGCGCGTCGGTGTCGCTCGGGGAGTTCAGGTGCTCACGACGCCTTCCAGCCGCTCGTGCTCTTCCGGGCTGACCTGAAGATCGGCCGACGTGAAGCGGCGGAACGATGCGAGGGCGTCGAGGAACCGGCGGCGGTCGAACCCCGTGTCCTTGCTTTCGGCGAGCTCGATGAGTTCATCCCACGAGTAGACCTGCGCCAGGACGTCGAGGTCGGTGACACCTGCTCGTAGACCCGCGCACGTTGCTGAGGGTCGGCGAGGTCGTAGCGGCGCGGGTCGCCGCTCCGGCTGATGTGCAGCGGCAGCCCCACGACCCCGCTTGCCTTCTCGTGGCGGGGATCATCAACGTCATCGGGCACCGCCGGCACCTGCGCGTCCGCTCGTGCGCTCATCGCCATGAAGGGTAGCCCCGACGTCGTCATCATTATCGGGTGCGCCTGCCCCGTCCCCCCGGCAGGAACTACCTCGACTGGGAGCTGGTCAGACCGCCGGCGGGCGCACCGACCCGCAGGCCGTGCCACACGGCGATCGGGGGTCAGACCGGCCTCAGACCGCCGGCGGGCGCACCGACCCCGCAGGCCGCCGCGCCGCACACCGCCACGCCGAGGTGCGACAGCAACACCACCTCGGCCGCCGCCAGCCCGAGCTCCGCTCGGCGGGGCCGCGATGTCGGCGCCGGCTCACGACGCCACTCCGAACAGCGTGGTCACGAGCGCCGCGGCGACCTCAGGAGCACGGACGTCCAGATCGACCCCGTCAACGCGGACCTGGACGGTGAACTCGAAGAACGAGCAGCACGCCGCCTCGGCGGCGGCCAGCCGGGCGACCTCGGCCGCGATTTGGGCGTGGGCGGGGAACCGCACGCGGATGCCGCCGTCGATCTCCGTGCGGCCGACCGCTTGGTCCAGGACCTCCTGCCACGCGTCGAGACGCTCCGGCACCGCGTCGGCCTCCAGGGTGCACACAAGCGGAACGCCGTCGTGACCGGCCGCACCCGCGAGCGCGACCGGACGCGCCGACGTCGCAGACGCGTTGCAGGCACACCCGGCGCCGCAGGGCCGGTCGTTGCCCGCATCGGCATCCAACTCCGCCGCGACGGCATGCAGCTGTGCAGCGAAGGCGGCAAGGTCCGCGATGCGGGCCTGGGTCTCGGACAACCTGGCACCGACGAGGGTGCGCAACCGCTGTGCCACTGGCGCACACCGATCACCGTCCCACAACGCGAGCAGCCCGCCGATCTCGTCCAGATTGAGGCCCAGTTGCTTCGCCCGACCGACGAATCTCAGCCGCTCGACGCTGCGATCGTCATACACGCGATAGCCGGAGCGATTGCGCCCCGGACGCACCAGACCGACATCCTCGTAGTAACGCAACGCGGACGGGCTGAAACCCGTGCGCGCGGCCACCTCGGAGATCCGATATGCACTCATGCGCGCACTGTAGGCCTTCGAGTCCACTTGAAGGTCAATGGCTGATCGGCGGCGCCGTGGGTCGGCCCCGGCGGCTTTCGCGCACGCCAAAGTGGGCCGCGGGACCGCAGTCCGGACCGCGCGACCGGCAGGCGATACTGCCCGCATGCGCGCGGACTATGTTGAGCGGGCGGCGGAGGCCGACCTGGCCGCCGAGCTGGCGTGCACATGGACGGTCACCCTGGACGCGGCTGGGCTGTCGCTCCTGCCCGACGGCTGCCTCGACCTGCTGTGGATCGACTCCGGGCGGCTGGTGATCTGCGGGCCGGAGACCGCGGCGTGGCGGACGAGCCTGCCGGCGGGGACGACGGCGGTGGGGGTGCGGTTCCGGCCGGGGGTGGCGCCCGCGGTCCTCGGCATGCCGGTGTCGCCGCTGCGAGAGCTGCGCGTCGGCATGCAGGACGTCTGGGGCGCGGGGGCCAGCCACCTGTCCGAGCGGCTGGGCGAGGCGCCCGACCCCGGAGCGCGGGTCGGGATCCTCCAGGCGGCGGTCCGCGCCCGGCTGGCCGACGGCCCACCGGTCGACCGGGTCGCCCGAGCCGTCGCGCGGCGCCTGGT
>JACCXR010000375.1 GCA_013696915.1 Euzebyaceae bacterium | reverse complement strand
CGGCAGAGGCGCGCCGGCGGGCCGAGGCGAGGGAGCGGGTGCTGCGCTGGGAGGGCGAGGTCGCCGCCGTGCGCAGCGCGCTCGCGCAGGCGGCGGGCGAGGGCGGACGGCTCGCGAGCCAGGTGTCGGGACTGGCGGCCCGCAACGCAGAGCTCCAGGCCGATCTCGCCGCCGTCGAGTCGGAGGTCGGGCGCCTCGACGCCCGCAAGGTCGTCGCGGCCCGGCGCCGCGCCGCCGCCCGAGACGGGGTGGCTCGGCACCAAGCGGCCGCCGACGCCGCCGCCCTGCTGGAACGGGAGCTTGAACGCCGGCGCGCTCGCCTGGACGCCCGCGCCGACGCGCTGTCCGCGGCCTCCAGGGGGTCGGGAGAGGGCGCCGCAGCCGTCGCCGAGGCGGCCGCCGCCGGTGACATCGCGGGCGTCGCGGGGACGCTGGCCGACCACGTGCGCGTGGTCGACGACCTCGCGGATGCCGTGGCCGCCGCGCTGGGGCCGCTGGGCGACGCCCTCGTGGTGCATGGCCGCGGCGCCGCGGCCGACGCGATCGACTACGCCCGCTCGCGGGGGGGCGGACGGATCGTCCTGCTCCCGGTCGACGGCGGGACCGAGGCTGCGCCCCCGTCGTGCGACGATGCGGCGATCGTCGGACTCGGCGCTCGGCGGGCGGTCGACGGCCTGCTCGGCGACCCGCCCGTGCGGGGCGCGCTGGCACACGCGCTGGCGGACGTCTACGTCGTCGATGCCTTCACGACCGCGTGTCGGCTCGCCGAGCGGTTCCCGCGCCAGGTGTTCGTCTCCTGCGACGGGGAGATCGCCGGGGCCCGCGGGTACGCCGGGGGGTCCGCGTCACCCGCGACGGCGGTCGCCAACCGCGTGGCCGCGGACCGTGCCGCGGCGGAGGCCGACGAGGCGGCCCGCGACCTGGAGGCCGCCAGGCCGACCGTCGCCGACGCCGACGACGGCCTGCGTGCCGCCCGCCGCGAGCTGGACGCGGCCACCGCCGAGCTGCACTCCTGCGACGGGCTGATCACCGCCGCGGCCGAACGGCTCCGTCGGCTGCGCAACGAGCTCGCGGCGTGCGAGAGGGAGCAGTCCGCGCTGGCGGCCCAGGACGACGACCTCGCCCGCGAGGTCGGCGCGCAGCGGGAACGCCTCGCCGGCCTGGAGTCACGCGGCGCCGCGGCGGCGGCCACCGTGACCGCAGACGAGGAGCGGCCCGACGTCGAGGCGGAGCGACTGGAGGACGCGCTCGCCGAGGCACGGGAGCGCGAGGTCCAGGCGAGGCTGGCGGCCGGCGCCGTCGCCCAGCGCGAGCAGGAGGCGTTGCGTCGCGTCAGCGCCCTGGACCGGGAGGCCGACGACGTCGAGCGCCAGCTCGCGGAGCGCGAGCGCCGCCGAGTGGCCCGGCTGGAGGCGATCGACCGCTGCGGGGAGCTCGCTGCCGTGGCGACGGCGGCGCTCGGGCGGGCGGAGGACTCGGTCGCCCTCGCGGCCGCCGAGCGGGATCGGCTCGAGGATGAGCGCGCAGCCCGGCAGCGGCGGCTCGGCGCCGTCCGGGCGGAGCTGCGGGAGCTCTCCGACCGGCTGACCGCGGGCCGGAGCGAGCGGCACCACGAGGAGCTCGCCCGCCAGGAGCTCGCGCACGCGCTCGCCGCGGTCCGCGATCGCCTCGCCTCGCGGCTGTCCCTGCCACCGGACGCCGCGCTGGCGGAAGCCGCCGCGTCGACGTTCACCGGTGGCGCGGAGCGTGACGCCGAGCTGGCAGAGGCCGAGGAGCGACTGACCCGCAAGGTCGCGCTGCTGGGAACCGTCAACCCGCTCGCCCTCGAGGAGTTCCACGCCCAGCAGGAGCGCCACGCGTTCCTCGCCGGCCAGCTGGAGGATCTGCGCTCGTCGCGACGGGACCTCCTGCAGGTCGTCGACGCGGTCGACGAGCGGATCCGTGAGGTCTTCGCCGCCGCCTTCGCCGACGTCGCTGCCCAGTTCGAGCGCATCTTCCCCCGGCTCTTCCCCGGCGGGGAGGGCCGGCTGGTGCTCACCGATCCCGACGACCTGCTCGACACCGGCGTCGAGGTCGAGGCACGACCCCCCGGCAAACGGGTCAAGCGGCTGTCGCTGCTCTCCGGCGGCGAGCGGTCCCTCACCGCGCTCGCGGTCCTGTTCGCGATCTTCGCGGCGCGCCCGTCGCCGTTCTACGTGCTTGACGAGGTCGAGGCCGCGCTCGACGACGTCAACCTCCAGCGGTTCCTCGACGTGGTCGTCGACTTCCGCGGTGCGAGCCAGATGCTGATCGTGACCCACCAGAAGCGGACGATGGAGATCGCCGACTGCCTCTACGGCATCACGATGCGCGGTGACGGCGTGTCGAAGGTCGTGAGCCAGCGCATCAGCGAGCCGGCACCGGCGTAAGCCGGCTTCGCGTCTCAGCCGATGTGCCAGACGGTGGCCGATCCCTTCGGGAAGCAGGCATGGAGGAGCACCTCGGTCCGTTCGTCGTCGCAGCGGCAGTCGGGGAGGACGTGCTGGATCTCGTGCACCGAGCGGTGACCGAACAGCACCTGGAGGAACGCCAGCCCCGGGAATGACGCGCCGGCGGCGTCGTGACCGTCCTCCCGCCACGGCTCGGCCGTGATCAGCCGGCCGGAGTCGAACTCCAGGCGGAGGCCGTCGGTGTAGAAGTTGAGCCGAAGGCCGCCCGTGTACCCGGCGACCGGCGAGGCGGCCAGCCGCCGCTCGAGCACGGGGGCGATCCGCAGGAGGAAGCCTGCGAGGTCGGGGACCCGCAGGTACCAGGCGTAGACGGCGAACGGTGTAACCAGCAGGCGCGGATGCGCGGTGAAGAGCGGGTGGTCGGCTCCCAGTCCGAACTCCACGGCGCGGAACGGCTGGTCCCCGGTCGCCAGGGCCGCGCCGACGTCCGCGAGATGCCGCAGCACGGCGCCGCCGGCGTCGAGCCACGAGCACCCGGGCTCCAGCTCGCACAGCCGGACGGCGACGGAGGAGCCGAGCAGGCGGGGCAGCCGCACGAGCGCACCCACGGGCCGGCCGCCGCCGGTCCCGCCGGTCTCGCCGGTCTCGATGATCTCGACGGCGTGGCGCACGATGCTCTGCTCGCGGTGCCCGTCGAGCTCGTGCCGCCAGGCGGCTTCGTCGCGCACGACGCTGATCAGCGCGCGCTCCGCCGCCTGCGCTCCCATGCGCGCCAGCAGCGGCAGGTCCGCCGCGGTGGCCGGCCGGACCCGGAACGCACCGTCGGCGGGCACGTCGGGGAAGCGCGCGGCGCTGCGGCCGGACCAGTCGACGATCCCGTACTCGTAGCCGAACTGCCGGTAGTACCAGGGGATGCCCTCGATCGCCTGCACCGGAAGGCCGCGCTCGGCGCACCACCGGTGGGCCACGTCGAACTGGCGTCGCACCAGGCCGCGGCGGCGGTACGCCCGATCCGTGCCGACGAGCTCCACCTGGCCGACGCCGAACTCCACCCCGCCGTAGGACCACGTCTGGGCGATCAGGTTCACCGACGACACGATCGCGCCGGTGGCGGCGTCGACGACCACGAGGAAGTCCCCGGGGACGAACACCGGGTGGCGGCCCTCGGCGAGGTCGAGCGCCCAGGCGCGGATCTTCTCGTCGGGGTCGTCGCCGCCGTGGGTGCGCGCGTTGAAGTCGCCGAGCGCCTCGGCGTCGTCGCGCGCGGCGCGCCGCAGGACGAGCCCGCCGCCGAGATCCGCGGGCAGTTCGGTGGTCATCGCGGGTTGCCTCCCGTTCGTCCGTCGAAGGGTACGCAGCAGCGACCACCGTTAGGCTGGCGGGTCCGGGCGCCGTCGCGCCACCGATGCTTCGAGGAGAACCATGGAATTCGTCGTCGCCGGCATCGTGATCGCGGTGCTCGTCCTGGTGGCCTTCGTCGGCCTGGTCAGCGGCCGCCGGCGACCGCCGGCCGAACCAGGGCCGCCCCGGGAGCGCGCGCCCTCGGGCTCGACCGCGCTGGACACCGCCGACCCCGACACGCTCGTGACCCCGGGTCCCGTCGACCTGGGCGGTCCTACGACGGCCGAGCCCGAGGTCACCGGGCCCGAGGTCGCCGAGCCCGAGGTGATCGAACGCGAGGCGGCTCGACCCGAGGCGCCCCCGCTGACCGCCCGCGAGCGCTTCCGGCTGCGTCTCGGCCGCAGCCGCGGCGGTCTGGGCGCCAGCATCGCCGGCATCTTCCACCGCGGGCTGACCGACGAGGCCTGGGACGACCTCGAGGAGTCACTCATCGCCGCCGACGTCGGGGTCGACGCGACCATGGAGCTCGTCGAGGGGCTCCGCGACCGCGTCAAGGCCGAGAACATCCGCACCGGCGAGGGGGCGCTCGCGCTTCTGAAGGAGGTGCTTCGCCTGGAGCTGCTGGTCTCGGACCGGACGCTGCACCGCCGCGGGGAGGGCACGACCGTCTGGCTGGTCACCGGCGTCAACGGGACGGGCAAGACGACGTCTATCGGCAAGCTCGCCGCACGACACACGGCCGCCGGCGAGTCGGTGGTGCTGGCGGCCGCCGACACGTTCCGGGCGGCCGCCGCCGAGCAGCTGGAGCTCTGGGGCGAGCGGGCCGGCGCCCGGGTCGTCCGCCAGTCCGCCGGGGCTGACCCGGCCGCGGTCGCCTTCGACGGTTACCAGGCCGCGCGGGCGGCGGGGGCGGACCTGCTGATGGTGGACACGGCCGGGCGCCTCCAGAACAAGTCCGAACTCATGGCCGAGCTGTCGAAGGTGAAGCGCGTTCTGGAGCGGGATGCCGGGCCGTGCGACGAGGTCCTGCTCGTGCTCGACGCGACCACCGGCCAGAACGGGCTCGCGCAGGCGAAGGCGTTCCTCGACGCCGTCGCGGTCACCGGGGTGGTGCTGACGAAGCTCGACGGGACCGCCAAGGGGGGCATCGTCATCGCGATCCAGCGGCAGCTGGGGATCCCGGTGAAGCTCGTGGGTCTGGGGGAGGGCCTCGACGACCTCGCCGACTTCGATCCCGACGCATTCGTGGACGCCCTGTTCTCCGAGGTGGCCCAGGACGTCGACCTCGACGAGCGCTGACCGCCGTGCCGTCCGTGGAGCGCCTGAGCCACGAGGAGGTGCGCGCAGCGCTGCGCCTCCTGGCGACGGGGGACCCGCCCGGCCACCGGACGGCGGCGCTGCGCCAACTGCGCGAGACCCTGGAGGGCCACGGCACCGTCCGGGTCCTGCTCGACCGGGGCCCCGACGGCGCCCGCGCAGCCTTCGTGCGGCTCGCGCAGGACGGGCCCGCCAGCGTGGAGGCACTGCTCGGTCGCGGGTGGTGGGGTCACGGCACGCTGCCGCCGCCGCTGGACTGGCTCCAGCGCCGAGCCCTGGTCGCCGTCGCCGAGGACGGGCAGGTGCACGCCACCGACGAGGCGCGGCGGGGCTTCTCCGAGCTGACGCTGGATCTCCCGCCGGCCGACGCCGGCGGCGATGTCCGGGTGGAGCCGGCGCGCTCGATCGTGGTCGCGCCGGCGGCGGCGGCGCTCGACCGGGCCGTGGCGGTCCCGGCGGCGGGCCTGCGC
>JACCXR010000318.1 GCA_013696915.1 Euzebyaceae bacterium | reverse complement strand
TGGTCGTCGCGACCGACGGCCCGGCGGCCGCCGCCCTGGTCGGCGGGCTGGCCGACCCGGGCTCGCGGCCCGCCGCGTGCGTCTACTTCGCCGCCGACCGCCCGCCCGTCGACGGGGCCGCGCTCGTGCTCGACGGCGAGGGCACCGGTCCGGTGAACAACTGGTGCATCCCCACCGCCGTCGCGGCCGGCTACGGTCCGCCTGGCGCCGCGCTGGTCTCGGCCTCGGTGGTGGACCCGCGCCACGTCGGCGACGACGCGCTCTCCGACGCGGTCCGGCGGCAGTTCCGCGGCTGGTTCGGCGGGCAGGTCGACGGGTGGCGACACCTGCGCACCGACCGCATCGCCCACGCCCAGCCAGACCAGACCCCGCCGGCGCTCGAACGCCCGGAGCGTCCCGTGCGAATCGGCCGCGGGCTCTACGTCTGCGGGGACCACCGCGACAACGCCTCGATCCAGGGGGCGATGGCGTCGGGCCGCCGGGCCGCGGAGACCGTGGCCGCCGATCTCGCACGGTGAGCGCGGGTCGGCGCGGACGCGGCGTGGCCGACGCCGACGGACCCGCCCGACTCTCCAGGCGGGTCAGCGTGCCCGGCAGCCCTCCGCGAGCTGGCCGACCAGGGTGGCGAGCGCCCGCGGACCGCCGTCGGTGACGGCCCGGACCGCCGCCGACCCGACGATCACGCCGTCGGCAAACCCGGCGAGCTCGGCGGCGTGGGCGCCCGTGGTCACGCCGATCCCGACGCAGACCGGCTTGGTCGTCAGGCTCCTAAGGCGCGCGACCAGCGGGGCGGCCAGCGCCGACAGCGACTGCCGCTCCCCGGTCACGCCGAGGGTGGAGGTGGCGTAGACGAAGCCCGTGCTCGCATCCGCGACCGCGCCGAGGCGCACGTCGGCCGACGTCGGAGCCGCCAGGAACACCGTGTCGAGCCCGGCCGCCGCGGCGACCCCCGTCCAGGGCTCGCCCTCCTCGGCGGGCAGGTCCGGCAGGATGGCTCCGGCGAGTCCCGCCGCGACCGCCGCGGCCGCGAATCGCCCGAGGCCCTCGGTGCCGTCCGGGAACTCCGGCGGTGCGGGCGCCGGCTGGCCGGACCCGCGGCCCGGGTAGTGCCACGCGAGGTTGTAGTAGGTCATCACCAGCGCGGGGACGCCCGCGGCGGCGGTGAGGTCGCGGCACATGGCGAAGTCGTCGGCCGGGGTGAGGCCGGCGTCGAGGGCGACCTGGTTCGCCGCCTGGATCGTGGGTCCGTCCATGAGCGGATCGGAGTACGGGAACCCCACCTCGAGCAGGTCGGCGCCCGCCTCGGCGGCGGCTTCGAGGCACGCCCGCGAGGTTGCGAGATCCGGGTACCCCGCCGGCAGGTACACGACGAGCGCAGCGCGGCCGTCGTCGTTCGCCGCCCGGATCGCGGCCTCGACGGCTCCGGTGCTCACCGCGGGGTGCCCATCTCGAGCAGGCGCGCGACCTCGTCGACGTCCTTGTCCCCACGGCCGGACAGGTTGAGCACGACGATGCCGTCGGCCCCAAGGTCGCGCGCGAGCCGGAGGGCGGGGAGCACGGCGTGCGACGGTTCGAGCGCCGGGATGATCCCCTCGAGCTCGCAGAGGAGCCGGAAGCCCTCCAGCGCCTCGGAGTCCGTGGCGGCGACGTACTCGGCGCGGCCCGTGTCCGCCAGCCACGCGTGCTCGGGCCCCACTCCGGGGTAGTCGAGCCCCGCCGACACCGAGTGCGTCGGGCGCACCTGCCCGAAGTCGTCCTGGAGCACGAAGGACCGGGCGCCGTGCAGGATGCCCTCGGACCCGCCGGTCAGCGTGGCCGAATGCCGGTCCGTGTCGAGCCCCTCGCCGCCGGCCTCCACGCCGACGAGCCGGACGCCGGCGTCGCCGATGAACGGGTGGAACAGCCCCATCGCGTTCGAGCCACCGCCGACGCAGGCGACGACCGCGTCGGGCAGGCGGCCCTCGCGCTCGAGCATCTCGGCGCGGACCTCCTCCCCGATGACCTTCACGAAGTCGCGGACGAGCCGCGGGAACGGGTGCGGCCCCACGACCGAGCCGATCAGGTAGTGCGTCGTGTCGACGTTGGTGACCCAGTCGCGCATCGCCTCGTTGATGGCGTCCTTGAGGGTGCGGGTGCCGCTCGTGACCGGCACGACCTCGGCCCCCATGAGCTGCATCCGGACGACGTTGAGCCGCTGCCGGCGGCAGTCCTCCTCGCCCATGTAGACGACGCACTCCAGGCCGAGCAGCGCGGCGATCGTCGCGGTGGCCACGCCGTGCTGGCCGGCTCCGGTCTCGGCGATGACGCGGCGCTTGCCCATGCGCTCGGTCAGCAGGCCCTGGCCGAGGACGTTGCAGAGCTTGTGGCTGCCGGTGTGGGCGAGATCCTCGCGCTTGAGGAAGATCCGCGCCGCGCGCGTGGACCCCGGTGCACCGCCGGCGTGCGCGGACAGCCCCACGGCGTGGTAGAGCTTCGTCGGCCGCCCGCCGTAGTCGCGGCGCAGATCCTCCAGGCGGGTCCGGAAGGCCGGGTCGGCCATCGCGTCGTGGAAGGCGGCCTCGAGCTCGTCGAGAGCGGCGATCAGCGCCTCGGGGACGAAGCGTCCGCCGAAGCGGCCGTAGTGCGCGGTGTCGGGCTGGAGGGTGTCGGCGGCGGTCATCTACGGCTCCTTGGTGGCGAGGCGGCCCGCCGCGACGAGCTCCGCGACCGCGCCGGCCGGGTCGGGCGCGGTGGCGACGTGCTCGCCGACCAGAACGGCGTCGGCGCCGAGGCCGGCCAGCCGGCGGACGTCGTCCGGGCCGCGCACGCCGCTCTCGGCGACGACGACCGCGTCGTCGGGCACCAGCCCGCGGACGGCCGCGAACTGCTCGGGGTCGACGGCGAGGGTGGACAGGTTCCGGGCGTTGACGCCGACCACGAGGGTCCGCTGCGGTACGGCTGCGCGGTGCGCGGCGACGGCGACGCGCGCCTCGTCGGCGGCGTGCACCTCGACGAGGGCGTCGAGGCCGGCTTCGGCCGTGGACGCGAGCAGGGTCTCGAGAGCTCGCGCCTCGAGGGCCGCGACGATCAGCAGGACGGCGGCCGCGCCGCGGGCCCGCGCCTCGAGCACCTGGTAGTCGTCGACCACGAAGTCCTTGCGCAGGACGGGGATGCGGACCGTCGCGGCGACCCCCGACAGGTCGTCGAGGCTGCCGAGGAAGTGGCACGGCTCCGTGAGCACGCTCACGGCCGCCGCGCCGCCCGCGGCGTAGGCGGCGCCGAGCGCGGAGGCGTCGGTGATCGGGGCGAGCTGACCGCGGGACGGGCTCGCGCGCTTCACCTCGGCGATGACGCCGGTGCCGGGAGCGGAGAGAGCGGCCGCGAACCCGGGCGGCGGCGCGGCGGCCAGCGCC
>JACCXR010000317.1 GCA_013696915.1 Euzebyaceae bacterium | reverse complement strand
GCCGAGGAGGATGCCGCGGTACCCGCGCAGGTCGGCGCCCGCGTCGAGCAGCCGCCGGAGCATGGTCGGCACCAGCGCCGTGTGCGTGACGCCGCGCGCCGGCGCCCCGGCGACCGCGGCCGCGTCGAAGCGGTCGTGGAGCAGGGGCGTCGTCCCCAGCAGGACCGACCGCACGAGCACCTGCAGCCCGGCGACGTGGCTCACCGGCAGGCAGCACAGCCAGCGGTCGCCCTCGGTCGCGCCGATCCGGGTCAGACCGGCGCCGGCCGAGGCCTCGAGCGCAGCGCCCGTCAACTCGACCCCCTTCGGGATTCCGGTGGAGCCCGACGTCGCGACCACGACGGCGACGTCGCCGGCGACGGGTTCCGCCGACGCGAGCAGCGCGGTCGCCGACCCGGTGACGAGCGCCTGCGGGCGGAGCGCCGCCAGGACGCGGTCGCGCTCCGGGCCGGGGAGCCTCGGCGCCAGCGGCAGGATCGCCGGACCGCCGGCGAGCGCCGCGCGCAGCCGGGTGAACACGACGGCCGCCGGCGCCTGCACGGCCACGAGCTGCCGATCCGCCGTTCCTGCCATCGCGCGCTACCGTACCGGCGGCTGTGCGGCCGCTCACCGGAAGGCACGAGAAGTGATCGACTGGAAGGCGTCGGGGGACTACACCGATATCGTCTACGAGACGGCCGAGGGCATCGCGAAGCTCACGATCAACCGGCCGGAGGTCCGCAACGCCTTCCGCCCGACGACGCTGTTCGAGCTGTCGCACGCCTTCAACGTGGCGCGCGACGATCCGGGCATCGGCGTGATCGTCCTCACGGGCGCCGGCGACCAGGCGTTCTGCTCAGGCGGCGATCAGCGCATCCGCGGCGACGACGGCTACAGGGACCCGCAGGGCATCGGGCGGCTCAACGTCCTCGACCTCCAGATCCAGATCCGCCGGACGCCGAAGCCCGTCGTCGCGATGGTCGCCGGCTACGCCATCGGCGGCGGCCACGTCCTCCACGTCGTCTGCGACCTCACGATCGCCGCGGACAACGCGCGCTTCGGGCAGACCGGCCCGACGGTCGGGTCCTTCGACGGCGGGTACGGGTCCGGCCTGCTCGCCCGCATGGTCGGCCAGAAGAAGGCCCGTGAGATCTGGTTCCTCTGCGAGCAGTACTCCGCGCAGGAGGCGCTCGACATGGGCTTGGTGAACACCGTCGTCCCGCTCGACCGCCTCGAGGAGGAGACGGTCGCGTGGTGCCGCAAGATGCTGGCGAAGAGCCCGCTGGCGCTGCGGTTGCTGAAGGCGTCGCTGAACGCCGCCGACGACGGCCTCGCCGGCATCCAGCAGCTCGCCGGCGACGCGACGCTGCTGTACTACATGTCCGCCGAGGCTCAGGAGGGCCGGGACGCCTACGTCGAGAAGCGGCCCCCGGACTTCTCGCGGTTCCCCAAGCGTCCCTGAACGGTGAATCGCCGGAGCCTGCGGAGGCGATTCTCATGATCTCGGCGGTGGCGGTCGCGCGGCGACCGTCCGTGGACTGCTGACCGGTGCATCCCCTCGTCGAGGCGGCGCGGCCGAAGACGCTGTCGGCGGGGGTCGCCCCCGTGCTCGTCGGCACCGCCGCCGCGGACCGCTTCGTCGCGTGGCGCTTCGCGGCCGCCCTGGTCGTCGGCGTTGCGGTGCAGGTCGGCGTGAACTACGCCAACGACTACTTCGACTTCGTGCGCGGCGTCGACACGCCCGCGCGCGTGGGGCCGCGCCGCGCCGTGGCCGCCGGACTGGTCGCGCCGGCGCGGATGCGGCTGGCGATGCTCACCGCGTTCGGCGTCGCGGCGGTCGCGGGGCTCGCGCTGGCCGCGGCCGCGGGATGGGAACTGCTGCTCGTCGGGGCGCTGTGCTTCGCCGCGGCGGTCGGCTACAGCGGCGGCCCGCGGCCCTACGCCTCCGCCGGACTGGGCGAGCTGTTCGTCTTCACCTTCTTCGGCCTGGTCGCGACCGTGGGGTCGGCGTACGTGCAGGAAGGGCGGATCGTCGCTGCGGCGGTCGCGGCGGCGGTGCCGGTGGGGTTGCTGGCCGTGGCGATCCTGGTCGTGAACAACCTCCGCGACATCGAGACCGACGCGGCGGCCGGCAAGCAGACGCTCGCGGCGCGGATCGGGGACGCCCAGACCCGGACGCTGTACGTCCTGCTGCTCGCGGTCGCCTTCGCGTCCGTGGCAGCGGTGGCGTCCGCGGTGCGGAGCCCGCTGCCGGTCCTGGCCGCCCTGGCCGCCCCCCTCGCAGCCGGACCCCTCCGGGTCGTGCGCGACCGCGCGCATGGCCGTGGGCTCATCCCCGCCCTCGCCGGCACGGCGCGGCTGCAGCTCGTCTTCGGCGTCCTTCTCGCCCTCGGTCTGGCGCTCGCGTGATGCGCGCCTTCTCCATCCCCCTGCGGACCCGGTTCCGGCGCGTCGACCGCCGCGAGGGCGTGCTGATCGAGGGCCCCTGCGGCTGGGGTGAGTTCTCGCCGTTCCCGGAGTACCCGCCGGCGGTCTGCGCCCGCTGGCTCGCCGCGGCGCGAGAGGCCGCCACCCGCCCCTGGCCGGCGCCGGTCCGCGACCGCATCCCCGTCAACGTCACCGTCCCCGCGATCGGCCCCGAGCAGGCGCACGCGATGGTGAGCGCGTCCGGGTGCGCCACCGCCAAGGTCAAGGTCGCCGATCCGGGCCAGGGTCCCGCCGAGGACCTCGCCAGGGTCGAGGCCGTCCGCGACGCCCTCGGCAGCGCCGGCCGGCTGCGGATCGACGCGAACGGCGCCTGGGACGTCGACGCCGCCGCCAGCATGATCCGCGAGCTCGACCGCTTCGACCTGGAGTACGTCGAGCAGCCCTGCGCGACGCTCGAGGAGATGGCGCGCCTGCGCCGGCTGGTCGACGTCCCGCTCGCCGCCGACGAGTCGGTCCGGACCGCCGAGGACCCGCTGCGCGTCGCCGGGCTGGAGGCCGCCGACCTCGTGGTGCTCAAGGTCCAGCCGCTCGGTGGCGTCCACGCCGCGCTCGCGGTCGCCGAGGCCGCCCGCCTTCCGGTCGTCGTCTCGTCCGCGGTGGAGACCTCGATCGGGATCGCCGCCGGCGTCGCGCTCGCGGCGGCGCTGCCGGAGCTGCCGTACGCCTGCGGCCTGGGGACCGTCCCCCTGCTCGCCGGAGACGTCGTCGCGGATCCCCTGACCCCGGTCGGGGGGGCGTTGCCGGTCCGCCGGCCCCCCGTCGACGAGACCGCCCTGGCCCGTCACGAGCTGCACGGCGCCGCGGCACGGCGGCTGTTCGACCGGCTGGCGGCGGCGGAACGCGCGGACCGCTCGGGCACCGGCGCAGGCCCGCCAGACGAAGCCGCCGACCGGTGAGCACCGCCGCGAACCCCTCGACGGCGTTCGCGACCGTCCTGGTCGACGAACTCGTCCGCTGTGGCATGACCGACGCGGTGCTCGCCCCGGGGTCGCGGTCGGCGCCGCTCGCCATGGCGCTCGCGGCCGACGACCGCGTGCGGCTGCACGTCCGGATCGACGAGCGATCGGCGGCCTTCCTCGCGCTCGGCCTCGCCAGGGGCGGCGGCCGTCCCGTCCCCGTCGTCTGCACCTCCGGCACGGCGGCGGCCAACTTTCTGCCGGCGGTCCTCGAGGCCCACGAGTCCGGGGTCCCGCTGCTGGTCCTGACCGCCGACCGCCCCCCCGAGCTCCGCGGCACCGGCGCGAACCAGACCGTCGACCAGGTCAAGCTCTACGGCGCCGCGGTCCGGTGGTTCTGCGAGGTCGGCGTCCCCGAGGACCGCCCCGCCGCCACCTTCTACTGGCGCTCCCTCGCCTGCCGGGCGTGGGCCGAGGCCACCGGCGCCCTCGGCGCCGCCCCGGGCCCGGTGCACCTGAACTGCGCCCTGCGCGACCCGCTCGTTCCGCTGCCCGGCGGCGGGTTCGGCGCGCCGCTCGACGGTCGCCCGGACGGGGCGCCGTGGACGGCGACCGC
>JACCXR010000292.1 GCA_013696915.1 Euzebyaceae bacterium | reverse complement strand
CCTGCTTCAGGACGGTCCGCTTGTTCCCGAAGTGGAAGTAGACCGTCTGCACCGCGACCCCCGCCTGCTCGGCGATCGCCTCGAGCGTGGTCCCGGCGTAGCCGTGCTGCACGAGCAGGTCTCCGGCTGCGTCGACGATCCGTCGACGGGTGGCCCGCGCCTTGTCGGCCCGTCGAGGTCGCCGACCGGATTCGCTCTTGACATCCTCAGTCATTGGCTAGAGACTACTCTAGTGTTCGGTTCTAGCAAGCCGGAGGTCGCCATGACTGCCCTGAGCGGGTTCCACCACGTCAAGCTCCCGGTCGCCGACGTGGTCCGCAGCCGGGACTGGTACCAGCGCACGCTGGGCTTGCACGTCGACATCGAGTTCGTCGAGGACGGCGTGCTGATGGGCGTCGCGCTCCGCAATCCCGAGGGCAGCGTCCGCATCGCCTTGCGACACGATCCTGTCCGGGCGGCGGCGATGGCCGACTTCGACCCGATCGCGTGGGGAGTGCCCACGAAGGCCGACCTGGACGCCTGGCGAACCCGCCTTGACCAAGCCGGGGACGCGCACGGCGGCGTGGTCGAGGGGCACGAGGGCTGGGTCATCGTCGGCCTGCGCGACCCCGACGGCGTCGAGGTGCGGCTGTACACGTACGAACCACGCGACCAGTAGACCGACACGACCAGTACACCGATCGAGGAGCAGGAGGCAGTCGTGAGCTTCGACACCGGCGGCTACGCCCTGGAGTCCCAGGACGGCCAGCACACCTGGTTCCTGGACACCCGGATGACCGTCATGGCCGGTGGTGACCAGACTGGCGGGGCGTTCACGTTCCTGGAGTGGGCCGCGCCGCTGGGCTTCGGGCCCCCACGGCACGTCCACCACACCGAGGATGAGGCGTTCTACCTGCTCGAGGGGCAGATCACCGTCGAGTGCGGCGACCGGCGCTGGACGGTCACACCCGGCGGGTTCGTCTTCCTACCCCACGGCATCCCTCACGCGTTCGTGGTCTCCGACGGACCCGTGCGAGGCCTGCAGATCACCTCACCGTCGGGGTTCGAGCGGTACATCGCCGAGCTCGGCCGCCCGGCCGAGCACGATGGCCTGCCCGAGCCATCGCCGCCCGACGTGCCCCGGCTGGTCAAGGCAGCGGTGCGGTACGGCCACGAGCTGGTCGGGCCGCCGCTGTCCGTGACAGGGTCAGCACGGGCTGACCAGGCGTGACCGCTGCCGCCGGCCCGGGGGCATCCGGGCGCAGCGTTCCTCCGCAGGCGCAAGTGTCGGAGCGACTCGGCGACGTCGGGTGGGACCGGTCGCGCTCGACGAACTGCCGGCGGCACGGCGGGCGGCTGTGGGGAGGCAACGGCTTGAGGCGAGACCACATCGGCTGGTCGCCTCGCTCAAGGGCGAGCAAGGCCCGGCGTCGCGCACCAGCGTCACGCGCCGCCTTGGCCTGACCTCGCGCGGACGGTCGTCGCGACCTCGTGACCCGCGCGCTCCTGAGCAGCCAGCTCCTCCGCCTGGATCGCTCCTTGCTCGGCCTCGCACGCGACGACGGCTTCAAGCCGGCGGCGGGGCGCCCATCCCCGCACCACGGTGTGCCCGAGCGCCTCGTTCACCCCTCCGCTCACGGGGGTGTGGTGATGACGAGCAGCGCGCCGAGCAGCCAGGCTGCACGGGCAGCGGCGGTGCGCCGCGATCGCAGCAACGCCACGGCGACGGCGGTCACGACCAGCGCGCCCAGCAGGCGACCGTCCGGGCCGAGCGCCGCCAGCGGCAGGAATCCCGCGCCGTCCGTGTAGCCCTCCTCGGCCAGGAACCCCGGTAGGAAGCCGATCGCGTCGTCCGCACCCGACAGGTGGGGCAGGTAGCCGGCGACGAGGACGGCCAGCGCGGTGACGACGGTGGTGATCGCGTCCCGCCAGCCCCAGCGCCCGTCCCGCCCGCGCAGGAAGGCCGGCAGCAGCACCAGCGGCAGCAGCTTCAGCGACGCCGCCAGTCCCAGCAGCGCACCTGTTCGAGCCGGCCGGCCGTCCACGCCAGGGCCGCGGCCAGGACCGCCAGCACGACGAAGCTCTCCAGGTGGGCCGCGTGAGCGAAGCCGAGCAGCGCCAGGGGATGCCACGCGTACACGACGGCCAGTCGTGGATCGCGCCCCGCCCGACGCACCAGCCGCACCAGCAGCCCGATCGCCGCGAGGTCGGCCGCGATGACCACCGCGGTGAAGCCGGTCGGGGTGCGCAGGCCGATGGCGTGCGCGGCTCTGAAGGTGGCCTGGGCGGCTGGTGGGTAGATCGTGCGGTCGTCGCGGTGGTTGATGCGCGGCCAGACCGTCCTGTCACGGAGACCAACCAGCGCGGGGTCGGTGGGGGCGTGCGCGTAGGGGTTGATGCCGGCGGCCTGCACCCTGCCGTCCCACAGGTAGCGGTAGACGTCGGTGGAGCCGCCGGGTGCCGGCAGGAGCAGCAGGCGGAAGAGGACCGCGCCGACCGCGACGGCGATCAGCCCGTCGCGCGGGTCGGTGCGGGGCGCGAGCCACCAACCCGCGCCGAGCAGCGCTCCACCGGCGAGCACGGCGGTCCAGCGGGCCGGGCCGGCCGCGTCCGCGAACAGGGCGGCGGTCACACCCGCGTACAGCGCCCCGCCGAGCCCGACGAGGCCCCACAGCGCGGCGGTGGCGCGGCTCGACCCGCCGCTGGCGTCAAGCTTCCGAGGGAAGGCGGCGGCGGTCACGAACGATCGCTGGGCACGGGCTGCTCGGGGGATAGCGCGCAGGCGGCGAGGCCCCCGCCCAGCCCCAGGAAGACCGCCACGGTGGCCGCCGTGCCGCCGAGCGGGCTGGCGCCCAGCGCGGACCCGAGCACGGTCATCGCGGCCGCGACGGCGAACCCGGCGGCGGCCACCAGGGTGAGCATCCTGCCGCGGGTCAGCCCCGCGACCAGTGCGAGGGCTGCCAGCGCCGTGGTCACGATGCCGCCCAGCGGGTTGAGGTGGTGGAAGGCGCCGACTCGCGCGCCGGGAGACTCGAGCAACGACTGGCCATCGAGCAGCGCAGCGCACAGCCCGGACAGCCCCGCGACCAGCCCGAGCGCCGCCAGCGCCGCAACCGCCCGGTGCGCCCGGTCGCCGGTCATGACAGCCGCACCAGCAGCCGCGCCAGCGGTGCCGCGATGCGTTCCATTTGAGGGTGATTCTGCGGCGCGGGGCGGAGCGGGCTTGCGCGGCGCCGAATCATTAGATAGACATGTTGTCATGATGAATCTGGTCGACCGGTCCGCGCCGCTGCCGCTGTACCACCAGTTGAAGCAGGCGCTCATGGGAGAGATCCGCGGCGACCAGCTGCGACCGGGGGATCAGCTCCCGACAGAGGCCGCCATCGAAGAACGCTACGGCGTCTCCCGGTCGACGATTCGCCAGGCGCTCAACGAACTGGTCCTCGAGGGTCACGTTGAGCGCATCCAGGGCAAGGGGACCTTCGTCGCGCCGAAGCGCATCACGCACCTGCCGTACCTCACGTCGTTCAGCGAGAACATGCGCAGCCAGGGCTACACGCCGTCGCGGCGCGTCGTCCACCGGCGAACCGAGGACCCTCCGGCAGACGTGGCCGCGAAGCTGGAGACCGAGCAGCCGGGCGAGTGTCTGTACCTGCAGCGCACGCTTTTCGCCGATGGGGAGCCCATCGGGGTCGCCGATACCTGGCTGCCGGTTCAGGTGCTGGGTGGATCGGCGGACGCGCTGGACGTCGAACGGCTCGAGAGGTCCTCGCTCTACGGCCTGCTCCAGGCGCCGCCGATCGAACTCGACCTCCATCACGGCGTCGAACTGATCACCCCGGCCGTCGCAGACGCCGAGCACGCGCGCTTGCTCGAGATGCCGGAGGGCACCCCCGTCCTGGTCGTGGATCGGGTGTCCAGGGACGCCGCCGAACGCGTCGTGGAGTCCACCCGGATGGTGTTCGACGGCAACCGGTACGCGTACCGCGTGGAGATGTCCCGGCCCGGCGGGCCGAACCCATGAGGCCTGGTCGCCGGCCTCCGACGAACGAGACCCCCGCCAGCCGGCGGGGACATGGCAGGAACAAGGGGAGACGCACATGGACCGTCCAAGACATGCACGATCACTGATCCTCGGGGTTGCCGTGGCCCTGTTCATGACCGCGTGCGGCGGTACCGGAGCGGAGCAGGGCGGCGAGACGGCTGCTCCCGAGGCCACGGGCGCGACAGGCACCGAATCCGCCGCCGCCGCCGACTCCGAGGCTGGCGGCGAGGGCGAGGCGGACGTCGAGGAACTGCTCGCGGAGGGCACGCTGAGCGGCTACGACGCGCTGCCGTTCACCGACATCCTGCCGATGGAGGAGGGCCCGATCGAGGTCGAGGGGGAGACGCCCGACCTCGTCATCGGGTTCTCGCAGACCTGCTTCAACCATCCGTGGCGGGTGGCGATGCTGGAAAGCGTGCAAGCCGAGGTTGAGCGCCATCCGAACGTCGACGTCGTCACCCTCGACGGCAACTGCGACATCGTCAAGCAGACGAATGACGTCGACGACCTGCTCGCCCGCGGCGTGGACGCGATCGTCATGAGCCCCGTGGAGTCCGACGGTCTCGTCCCGGCGGCGAACCGGGCCGTGGCGGCGGGCGTGCCACTGGTCGTGCTCGACCGTGACGTGTTCACAGACAAGTCGCTGTTCATCGGCCAGTCGAACGTGACGATGGCCTACGGCGTCGCGCAGGAGATGGTCGAGGCGCTCGACGGCGAGGGCATGATCGTCGAGATCACCGGGCTGGTCGGTTCCTCCCCGGCGATCGACCGCTCGAAGGGACTGGCGATGGCCCTGGAGGAGGCGCCTGGCATCGAGATGCTGACCACGGGTGACGGCGAGTGGATCCGGGAGCCCGCGGTCGCGCTCATGGATGACTGGCTCGTGCGCTACCCCGAGATCGACGCGGTCTTCTCGCACGCCGAGGAGTCGTCCTGGGGTGCGCAGCTCGCAATCAGCCGCGCGGGCCGCTGCGAAGACGGAATCCTGCACTTCACCCATGACGGTTCGGCGGCCGGCTTCACGTCCGTTTCGGAAGGCCAGTTCCAGGCGGACGGCAACTACAGCCCGTTCATCGGGGACATCGGCGTGCGTGCCGCGCTCATGCTGCTGCAGGGCCAGGAGATTCCGGATGCCGAGCCGTACGACCAGCCCGGCCAGTATCTCCAGCTCCCCGATCTGCCGCCGGTCACTCCGGAGAACGCCGAAGAGTGGATGCCGCGCGGCTGGGGCGACTTTGATCCTCCCGCGGACCCCTGTGCGTAGGTGCTCCGGTCGTGACGGGGCGGCCCTGCGCGGGTCCGCCTCGGCACGGCATGCCCCCACCGCATCGGACAGGAGGCGGTCCCAGTCGTGACCGAACCGCTCGCGGAACTGCGATCGGTCAGCAAGGGCTTCCCCGGAGTCCTGGCGCTCGACCACGTCGACCTCGCGCTCTACCCCGGCGAGATCCACGGTCTGGCGGGGGAGAACGGCGCCGGCAAGTCCACCCTGGTCAAGGTGCTGTCCGGCGCGCATACGCCCGATGTGGGCGAGCTGCGTCTTCACGGCCGTCCGGTGCGGTTCCGCTCCCCCCGCGAAGCGCTGGCCGCAGGCATCGGCGTCGTGCATCAGGAGCTGGCTGGTGCACCGCACCTGACCGTGACGGAGAACGTGCTGCTCGGACGGCTCCCCTCCGGCTGGGGACGCGTGCGCTGGGCGGAGGCCCACCGCCAGGCCCGCGCCGTCCTCGACCGTCTCGAGATCCCGATCGACGAGCGAGTCCTCATGGGCCGACTCAGTCTCGGACGCCAGCAGCTCGTCGAGATCGCCCGTGCGCTCGTCCGCGAATCGCAGGTCCTGATCCTGGACGAGCCGTCCGCCATCCTTGGCCAGCACGACCTTGAGGTGCTGTTCACGGCGTTGCGGGGGCTGCGGGACCGGGGCGTGGCCTGCCTGTACATCTCCCACCGTCTCAACGAACTGTTCGAGCTCACCGACCGCGTCACCGTCCTCAAGGACGGCGCCCATGTGGCGACCGAACCGATCGGTGACCTCAGCATGGATCAGCTCGTCGCCCTGATGACGGGCCGCGAGCTCGTCGCGCCGAGCAGGCCGGTGCGTGAAGCCTCCGCCGCGCCGCTGCTCGAGGTCGACGGCCTCACGCGTGCCGGGGCGTTTGCTGACGTCTCGTTTCGCGTCCACCCCGGCGAGATCGTCGGGATGGCCGGGCTGGTCGGGTCCGGGCGGACCGAGGTGGCGCGAGCCATCGCGGGCGTCGACCACGCCGAGGGCGGCACCATCGGGGTCCGTGGCCGGACAGTGCGGATGACCAGCCCGCGCGCCGCGCTGCGGTACGGCATCGGCCTGCTGCCTGAGGACCGCAAGGATCAGGGACTGCTGATGAACCGCTCGGTGCGGGAGAACATCGGGCTCGCCAGCCTGCGCAAGAGGTCCAGGTTCGGGATCCTGCGCGGCGGACGGGACAGTCGGGACGCCGCGGCGCTGGCTCGTCAGGTCGACCTGCGCTACCGCGGGCTCGACCAGCTGGTGCGTTTCCTCTCCGGCGGCAATCAGCAGAAGGTCATGCTCGCGCGCTGCCTGGGCGCGGAGTCCCAGATCCTCATCCTCGACGAACCGACCCGGGGCGTCGACGTCGGCGGCAAGAGCGAGATCTATGCGCTGATGCGCCAACTCGTCGATGGCGGCGTCGGCATCCTCATGATCTCCAGCGAGATCGAGGAGATCGTGATGATGTCGGATCGGGTCCTGGTGATGCGGGCGGGCCGGCTCGTCCTTGAGCTTGCCGGTGACGACATCGAGGAAGATCAGATCATGCGCGCAGCGCTGGTCCACAGCGTGGCCGACCGGCAAGGAGCGGTGGCATGACCGACACCGCAGCCGAGCGGACCGACGCTGTGCCCACCGGCACCGCCAGCACGGGCGGTGGGAGCGGGGAGTTCCTACGCAAGTGGGGCGTGCTGGTGGCGTTGATCCTGCTGCTCGTGGTCTCCGCGACGATGTCCGACCGTTTCCTGTCGCTGCCGAACCTGCTCAACGTGCTGCGGCAGATCGCCATCGTCGGCGTTCTTGCCATCGGGATGACGTTCGTCATCATCACCGCGGGCATCGATCTCTCCGCCGGGTCAGTCCTCGCAGTGGCCGCGGTCGTCACCGCCGACATGGTGAACTCGAATGGCCCGCTGGCCGCCGTCCTCGTCGCCGTCCTGGTCGGTGCGGGGCTCGGCCTGGTCAACGGCCTGGGAGTGACGCTCGGGGGAGTGCAGCCGTTCATCATGACGCTCGGGATGCTCGCATTCGCGCGCGGCCTGGCGTTCCTCTACACCGGCGGGCAACCGATCCCCACCACGGATGAGACCTTCCTCGCGATCGGCAACGGGCGGCTGTTCGGCATCCCCAACCCCGCCCTGATCTTCCTCGCGCTGCTGGTGGCGGCCTACTTCGTGTTGCGGCACACGACCTTCGGTCGGGCGGTCTACGCCGTCGGTTCCAACGACGAGGCGGCACGCCTGAGCGGCATCTCCGTCAGGCGGGTGCGGACGACGGTGTACGTGATCTCCGGCGCGACGGCGGGAATCGCCGGCCTGCTCTACGCGAGCCAGCTCGGCGTCGGCACGCCCATCGCCGGCGAGGCCTTCGAACTCGACGCGATCGCCGCAACCGTGGTCGGGGGCACCAGCCTGTTCGGCGGGCAGGGCACCGTCTTCGGGACCTTCCTGGGCGCGGCGATCCTCGGCGTGCTGTCGAACATCCTCAACCTGACCGGAGTGAACCCGTTCGTCCAGCGCCTCTTCCGGGGCGCGCTCATCGTCGCTGCGGTGATGCTGCAGCGGAAGGACGCCAGAGGGCGATGACCGAGCTGTTGCACCGCGCGGACGACGCCTATCCCGCACTGTCAGCCGAAATCGAGCTCTTGGCGACGCCGGAGCGGATCCTCGACACGCTCCGGCGCGTCGGCGACGTCGCAGCCCCCTCACAGACGACGTCCCACACCCGCGGGCCAGTGGTGTCCGGGCTGCTGGCCGACCGCGGCGTCCTCAGCGCGGCGACCTACGACAGAGACTTCCGCGGCACCGGGACCGATCTCGTGCGGTCCGGGGACGGCGGTGCTCGGCTCGTCGCGCACCTCGACGAGATCTCCTACGTCCTGGCGGGACCGGCGGACGACGGGCACTGGCCGCTGCACGCTTACTGCTACCACCTCGCCGACGGCCCGCGAGGCGCCCGGGTGGTCCGCTGGTGCGGCGAGGGCTACCGCATCGTCTCCGAGGGCGAGCTGCTGACCGCTGGGGGAGATCTGGTCTACCGGCCGGGCGACGGCGCACGCCCGGAGCCGGGCGACCGGGTCGTGCTGCACACACCGACCCGCCGCGACCCGGACTCCACCCGGGTGACCGGCGCGATCGACAACGCGGCCGGCGTGGCGGCGGTCCTGGTCGCCTGCGAGATCCTGGCGCGGTGTGGGGTGCCGTTCACGGCGGTCCTCACCGATGAGGAGGAGGGCCCGTCGGGCTGCGCCAGCACCACGATCAACCGGGGAGCCATGCGCGTGTTCCCGCACCTGCCCGCGGCGCCGGTCACCGTGGTCGTGGATACGCAGGGGCTGGCGGCCGACGAGCTCCGTGCCGCCGACGGTCATCGACAAGGTTGGGCGGCGTGCCTCAACGAGTACTCGTCGCAGACGCGCGGTGCCGTGACGCCGCCGCATCTCTATGCCCCGCTGCGACACCTCGCCTGCGAGCTGACCAGTGCCGGCATTCCCGTCCGGGACAACCGTGGCGGCTACACCCCGCGCTCCGACGACGCCGCCGCCCAGATGTTCACACGCGACGTGTGCCTGCTCGGCTACCCGGGGGTGAACCGCCACTTCGACCACGGAATGCCCGCCGCCAACCTCGAGGACCTGCGGGCGCTTGCCGGGGCACTCGCCTACACGGCCGCTGTGGCCGCGGTCGGCGGTCTGTGGACCGGACCGCGGTGATGGTCCACCGCGTCGTGACGGTGGGAGAGCTCACGCTCGACGACATCGTCGTCGAGGGCGCCGGCTGTGACTGGCAGCAACCCGGTGGCGGGGCCCTCTACAGCGCGATCGGTGCGCTCGCGTGGGGGGCGCGGCCCGCGATCTGCGCCACGATCGGCAGCGACTACCCCGACCGATGGCTGGACCGTTTGCAGGCGGCGGGGGTCGACATCACCCCGGTGAGCCGGACTCCCGAACGCAGCCTCGGCCTGTGGCTGCTGTACGAGCGGGAGGGTCGCCGCCATCAGGTGGAGAAGGCCTCCGGCTCGACGTTCGCTGCGCTCGATGCGGCGCGGTGTTCCTGGCGGTCGTCCGTCCCCGACGTCGTGGGCGTCCACGTCGCTCCGCAGACGACGGCAGGCCAGATGTCCGCACTCGAAGACGTGCGCGCTGCGGGAGTGGTCGCCACACAGGATCTGCTCATCGAGCCGTTCATCGACGCGGAGCCGTACCGCAGCGGCGCCGCCATGCGAGGGGCTCGGGCGTTCCTGCCCAGCCAGCAAGAAGTTGGTCAGCTGTGGAGGGACATCGATCCTCACGCGTTGCGCGGCCACCTCAGGGAGTCGGCGGGTATCGAGCATCTCGTCATCAAGCGGGGGGCGGCCGGTGCCGACGTGGTGCTCGATGATGTCGTGGTTCGTGTCCCGCCTGCCGCGGAGACCGTCGTCGACCCGACCGGAGCCGGGGACGCGTTCTGCGGCGGCTTCCTCGTCGGGTTGATCGACACGGGCGATCCCGTCGAAGCTGCCGTCCGAGGAGCAGTCAGCGCCGCAGTGGTGGTCGAGACCCGCGGCGCGCTCGCCGCGATCGAGCATGCGGCGTGCACGAGGGTGGCCGACCGGGCTCGGCGCATCCGCCCCTTGGTGTCGAGAGGATGACGATGCCGGCCGAGCGGAACGTCCCCGTCAGCGGACCGAGGGCCAGCGCGCTCGAGGAGTTGTTCGCGGTGGGCAAGCCGGTGATCGGGACCGTCCACCTGCTGCCGCTTCCCGGGGCCCCCCGCTACCGAGGCGAGCCGATCGCGGTCGTCGTGGAGCAGGCAGTGCGCGATGCACGCGAGTACGTCCAAGGCGGCGTCGACGGACTCATCGTTGAGAACGAGGGCGACATCCCGTTCCGCAAGCCGGGGGACGTCGGCCATGACACGGTGGCGGCCCTCGCGGTCGTGACCGTCGCGGTCCGCCAGGCGGTGGACGTGCCGGTGGGCGTCAACTGCCTTGCCAATGCGGTCGTCCAGAGCATCGCGGTGGCGAAGGCGGCCGGCGGCCGGTTCGTTCGAGCCAACCAGTGGACGAACGCCTATGTCGCCAACGAGGGCATCATCGAGGGCGCCGCCGCCGAGGCGCTGCGGTTCCGCAGCCGCATCCACGGCGAGGACATCCGCATCCTGGCCGACGTGCATGTCAAGCACGGCAGCCACGCCATCGTCGCCGACCGCGACATCGCCGAACTCACCCACGACGCCGAGGCCTTCGACGCCGACGTGCTGATCGCCACGGGGCAGCGCACCGGCGACCCCACCCAGGTCGGTGAGGTCACCCGAATCAAGGAGGTCGCCACGCGGCCGGTCATCGTCGGCAGCGGCCTGACCGCGGCCAACGCCGCGGAGCTGCTGAAGGTCGCGGACGGCGCCATTGTCGGCAGCGCGATGAAGCATGACGGCGTGTGGTGGAACCCGGTCGACCGGGGGCGCGTGGCGGCCATCATGGACCAGGTCGCGAAGGCCCGATGACGCCGGGTTGCCCGACGGTCCTGGGAGAGGTCGACACGCTTGCGGTCGACCTCGACGGCACCGCGCTGTCCTCCGCCGGCCACATGACCACGCAGACGGCGGCCGCACTGAACGCAGCGATCCGCCGGGGGGTGTCGATCATCTTCGTCAGCGCGCGGCCGCTGTGGTCCCTGCGCGAGCGGACCACCGGCATCCACGTCCAAGGGCCGGCGGTCGCCTGCGGCGGCGCCGTGATCGCTGACTCGCGGGACCGCCTCCTGGACCGGTGCCCACTGTCGCCATCCACCGTGAAATCGGTGCTCGACGCCGTCGCAGCGGCCGGGGCGAGCGCGCTGTGCTACCGCGGCGACACCGTGTCCGCCGTCGGTGACAGCCCCGCCCTGCGTGCGGAGCTGCGCATCACCGCGCGCCAGGTCCCCGGTGCATGGACGGGCGGCGACGCCGACAAGGTCGTGGTGTTCGCAGCCGGCGACGACCCGGTCGTCTCCGCTGTCACCAGGTTGCCGGGCACGTTCACGGCGCGGTCGCACGGGTCCTATCTGGAGGTCACCGCCACGGGCGCCGACAAGGGTCGTGGGCTGGACCGGCTTCTGCATCGGCTTGACCTTCATTGGGACCGGCTGGCAGCGGTTGGCGACGGCGACAACGACGTGCCGATGCTCCGGCATGCGCGCCACGCGTTCGCGGTCGCCAACGCCACGGAGCAGGCACGGCTCGCGGCCGACGTGGTCGTGCCCAGCAACGACGACGGGGGCGTGGCCGACGTGATCGCGCGGCTGCTCGCCATCAGACACGGAGCGCAAGCGCGATGATCTATCTGGACTCCGCAGACGAGGCTGACGTCAGGGTGGCTGCCGACCTCGGGCTGATCAGCGGGATCACGACGAATCCGACGTTGATGGCCGCGTGCGGGGATTCAGCCGTGCGGCAGCTCGAGCGGCTCCTCGACTGCTTCCCGGGCCCGATCTTCTACCAGGTGCACGCGCTCGACCTGGACGGCGCGTTCGCCGAGGCGAACCGCGCGCGCAGCCTCGACCCGGACCGGGTGGTGCTGAAACTCCCTGCGGTCCGGGAGCACTTCCGCCTGGCGGCACGGCTTTCGCGGGAAGGCATCCGATTCGCCGTCACGGCCGTGTACGCGCCCGCACAGGCGCTGCTGGCCGCCCAGGCGGGCGCGGAGTGGATCATCCCCTACGTCGACAGAGCCCGACGCCTGCAAGAAGGCGGCGAGGAACTGACGTCTCTGCTGTCGAGGGCGCTGACCGCGCCGGACGGAAGGCGCCTGCCGACCCGGATCATGGCGGCCAGCCTCAAGACGCCGGCTCAGGCCGTCGGCGCGCTCGCCGACGGCGCCGACGCGGTGACCCTCCCGCTGACGGTGATCGAGGCGATGATCACCGACCCGCTCACCGAGCGGGCAGTGGCCGAGTTCTCGGCGGTCGCCCGCTGACCGCCGTGCAGCCCGCGTGGTCCGCCGCCGGTGCCGCGACGATCGTGGCGGCGGGAGTTCTGTCACCTGCGGAGCGGCTCACCCGCGGGTGCACCACGCGTCGCTGCCCAGCTACAGGGTCAGGGGCCGGCGACGAGCTTGAACAGCGCCCCGGTGGGGTCGGCGGCCTGGGCCAGGCGCCCGAACGGGGTGTCCTCGGCGGGCCTGATGATCGCACCGCCGAGGTCGACGATCTTGGCCAGGGCGGAGTCGGCGTCGTCGACGCCGAAGTAGATCGACCAGTGCGCCGGGACACCGTCGGGCAGGAAGGCGGCGGCGTCCATGATGCCGGCCAGCTGTCCGTCGCCCTCGCCGAGCGTGGTGTAGCGGAAGTCGGGGGTGTCGCTGGCGACGTGGACGTCCCAGTTGAACACGTGCCGGTAGAACTGGACCGAGGCGTCGTAGTCACGGGCGTGCAGCTCGAACCAGGTGGGGGTGCCCGGTTCACCCAGGATGGCGAAGCCCTTGTGGAGGCCGGGCTGCCAGGCGCCGATCGCGGCCTGACCAGCGTCGGCCACGACGGCCATGCTGCCCATCTCCATGACCTCCATGGCGGGGAGCAGCACCTGACCGCCGTGGGCGACGGCGGCCTCGGTCGTTGCCTGGGCGTCGTCGGTGGCCAGGTACACCGACCAGAGATCCGGCGAACCGGACTGGCTGTCGTTGCGCATGCAGCCCGCGACCGGCAGCCCGTCCTTGAAGAAGCTGATGTAGCCGCCGTACTCCTCGCCGGCGTCTTCGGCTGTCCAGCCGAACAGCTGGCCGTAGAAGGCTCGGCTCCTGTCCGGATCGGAGGTCAGCAGGTCGACCCAACAGGGGGCACCGATGGGGGCTGAGTCACGCTGTGGCACGGCAAGCTCCTTGAGGAGTCCGAATGGTGTCGACACCTTCGACGGTCCGGCGACCCGGAACTCATCGGTGCTCTGGGCCAACCCCCGCCCCAGGCGCCGCTTCACACCCGCTGAGGGCTTCTACGCCAACCGGTCGCAGGTTGTGCGTGCCGTGCCGGAGGCACCCGTGGGCGGGCAAGACGAGAGCGGATCTTCCGGGCGTTCGCCGACGGCTTCCGCCGCCACCCTGAGCGCCCGGACGAACTCGCGGAGGCTGACGGCTGGCCATCGAGGCCGAGCCGTGGGGGCGCTGGTGCTAGCCCGCGGCGAGCTGTGGGGGGCGAGGCGCCCGACGAGAGCGGCAGGTCGTTCCTGGTGGGCCAGCCGCGACGCTGCCAACGAGGTGTGCAGCGCCGCCCTCTTCGCTCCGGTCACCTTCCCCGAGCACGAGCGTCGCTGCGAGTCATTCGCGTAGCCCGCCGTCATCGACGCGTTGGTTCGCGCTGACCCGCCGCTACGGGTTGACCAGCTGCCCGACGCGCTGGTACGAGACACCGACCATCCGGCCGATGTCCCGGTAGGAGAAGCCGGCGTCACGCAGGGCGCGGACCGCCTCCCCGTCGCCGTCCCGGCCCGCGGTGCGAGGTCGTCTGCCTCCTGCCGCAGCCGATGGGCATGGCCGGCGGCCTTCCCCGCCGCTCCGGGCACGCTCCAGTCGATCTTGAGCCGGTAGTCGTCGGGGGTCTCGCCGGTCATCAGCTCGATCGCCTCGGCGATGTCCCCGGGCACTTGGTCGAGCCGGCGGGACTGGGTGATGGCGCCGGGGACCTGGAGGCGTTCGCAACCGAGGGAGCGGGGCAGCTTTGGAGGCCCTTGGTGGCCATCGGCTTCATGATCGTCGTGCGTCGGCGGATGAGAAAGCCGCGCTAGGGGTTCTGGCCGGCCGGCTGTTCTCGCCGCTGTCCCCGCCGAGCTGGTTGGGGGAGCTGTCGCCGCTCGACCCGGCCGCCGGCGAGGAGGACGGCGCTGAGCCGATGCACCGCCGCCCGTCGAGCCGGCCGGGCAGCCGCGCGCGCGGCAGACGGCGCGGCGGCGAGAAGCTCAAGCAGCGCTGACGCGAGCCCGCGCGGCCGTCGACGACGCCGAGGCGGCGAGGACGCGCGCCTGCGGCGGGGTGCGGGCGTCGATGCGCCAGGCGGAGTCCACCGGCAGGGCCGCCGAACACGCCGCCGGTGCGCTCGTGGAGCTGGATGACCCGAATACCTCGGCCCCGCAGCCGCCCGGGTTCTCGCGTGGCCTGCGCCGGCTCGGGTTCAGCCGAGGCGGGCGAGGCTGAGCGCCAGTCCGCCGAGCGCGGCGACACTGCCGGCCATGGTGAAGATCATCGCGCGTGTCTGGCTCGACACCGCCGCGACCAGCTCACCCCGGAAGGCGGCGAGCAGTTCGTGCTTGGCCGCGTCGATGCGGCCATCGACGCGGTCGAAGCGCAGGTCCATTTCCGAGCGCAGCTGACCGACGTCTGCGCGCAGGGACGCCTCCACCCGGTCGAGGTCGTGTTGACGGGCGACGTCGGCCCAGCCGTCGGGCGGGAGCAGCGCCATCATCGTCGCGCTCTGGTCTTCGCCGAGGACGCGGGCGAGCTGCAGGTAGAGCTCGTGGCGTGCGCGTTCATCGACCGCCATGATGCCTCCTCCCCTCCGGTGCGGACAACATCGTCGCCCAGCTGGCGGCGACCGTTGCCGATCCGAGAGCCTGACTTGTGGACATCGGGGTCGATGCCCCATCCGGGGGGGTGTGGCCGGAGGTGGGGGCGCCGGCGCCATGTCCACCATCAGCTCGCCTGGGTGGGGCAGCTGGGGGGACCGCACCTCGCGGTCGCTGGCCACCCCGTTGATGTGGCTGGCCGTCGGTGCCGTGCTCGCCACCGGCATCTTGATCAGCGCCGATGCGGGAGGCGCATTGCTGCTGCCGGTCGCCGCCGTGGGGCTCGGCTCGACGGCTGTGGCGTGGAATGCCATCGGCATGCTCGCCATCGTCCGCGACGTCGCGCCGGGGATATCCGGTGCGGCCTCGGGGCGTGTGCTGCTCGGCTTCTATGTCGGGCTGTTGAGCAGCCCGGTGGCGTTCGGCTTCGTTGTCGACCGCACCGGCAGCTACACGGTCGCCTGGGTCGGCGTTGGCGTGCTGTTCGCCGTCGGCGCGGTCGTGGCGTGGCGCTGGCGGTCGAGC
>JACCXR010000286.1 GCA_013696915.1 Euzebyaceae bacterium | reverse complement strand
GCATCCGCGCCGCCATGGCCGCGACGGCGCCCACGGGGGCAAAGCACACCGAGCCTTCGTCGTGGTAGATCGGCACGAGGTCGAGGTCGTCACAACAGCAGCCGGCGGCGTGATCTTCGACGGCTTCAAAGAGATTCGCGATCAGCTCGTATCCCGTGGGGGAGGCCCACATGACCGCTGACTGCCTGTTCTGCCGCATCGTCACCGGTGACGAGCCTGCCGAGATCGTCGGTGAGAGCGACCGGGTCATCGCGTTCCGCGACAAGTTCCCCCGTGCCCCCGTCCATGTGCTCGTGGCCAGCCGGGAGCACATTCCATCGGCGCACGCCCTCGGTGAGGAGCACGCACAACTTCTCACCGACGCCTTCCGGGTGGCACGTCAGATCGCCGACCGCGAGCAGATCGCCGACGGCTACCGCATTGCCACGAATGTCGGAAGTCGCGGCGGGCAGGCCATCCCCCATCTCCACTTCCACGTCGTCGGTGGCAAGCAACTCGGCTTCGTCGACGGCACCGACGGCTAGCAACGGGGCGAGCCGCAATCCCCCGCAGCCGTCAGATCGTCGGGCTCACGAGGATCTTCAGGGCGTCCTTGCGTCCCTCCCCGGCCAGCAGCTCGATGCCGTCGGGCACCGCCCGCTCCAGCGGGATGCGGTGGGAGATGAGCGCGGCGGCATCGACGCGGTTGGAGCACAGCAGCCCGACGGCCGTGGCGAAGTCCTCGTCGTAGACGTGCCCGACGCTGGCGACGAGGGTCAGCTCCCGCAAGAGCAGCGTCTTGTAGTCGAGCGTGCCGGGACGGGGAGGGAAGCCGACCAGCACGATCCTGCCACCGGGTCGGGTCAGGGCCATGGCGGCGTTGGGCACCTCGCTGGATCCACTGCAGTCCACGACGAGGTCGAACGCCCCGGCCATGCCCGCCCCGGCCAGGGCCTCGACGCCGGGGGCCGCGTCGTCGGCGCCGAGGCGGCCGGCGAGCTCGCGGCGCGCCGGGATCGGGTCGACCGCGACCGTCTCCCCGGCACCGGCCGTCCGGGCGACCTGCAGCACCGCCAGGCCGATGGTGCCGGCTCCGATCACCACGAGCCGCTCGCCGAGCTGCAGCCGAGCGCGACGCAGGGAACGGACCGCGACCGAGCAGGGTTCGGCGAGCGCCAGCTCGTCGCCCGGAAGGTCGGACGTCGCGGGGACCGCCATGGAGGCCGGCACGACCATCCGCTCCGCGAGCCCGCCCGGATACGACATGCCGATGTGGGCCCACCGCTCGCAGAGGTTCACCTGGTGACGCTCGCACGCCCGGCAGCGTCCGCAATAGAGGTACCCGTCGAGCGCGACGAGCGTCCCGGGTGCCAGTCCCGCCCCCGGTCCCGCCGCCGCCACGCGCCCCGCGACCTCGTGGCCGACGATCATCGGCGAGGTCAGCCCCGTCAGCGGGTGGGGGGTGGACGGGATCACCAGCGGCCCGTCGGTGTACTCCTCGACGTCGGTGCCGCAGATCCCGCACCACTCGACGGCGACGGTCACCTCGCCCGGACCGGGCGGGCCCGGGTCCGGCACGTCCTCCAGGCGCAGGTCTCGCCGCCCGTGCCATCGCAGTGCCCGCACGCCGGCCCCCTCAGCCGGCGAAGGCGTTGGCCGGCAGCCCGGCGGACGCCCACCAGCACGGTCCCTCTCCGAGCCGGACGCGCGCCCGGAGCCCCACGTCGATGCCGACCGCCATCTGCTGGCCCTCCCGGGCGCTGGGCCGCGATGTCGCGCATACTAGCCGGGTCACCTGACCGTGAATCGCCGAGGCTCGTCCGAGGCGATTCTCATGACCTCGGTGGTGGCGGTCGCGCAGCGACCGTCATGGGATTGCTGAGAACGAACGCGGAGCGCGAGCGGAGGGGTGGGTACGCCGGGGTCAGCGTTGCGGTCACAGGACTGGTTCGGTGGGACCGGCCGTGACGCGTTCATCCATCGCAGCTGGATGAAGCGAGGCTTGCCCGACGACGTCTTCGACGGCGCCAAACCCGTCATCGGCATCTGCAACAGCGCCTCGGAGCTGACGCCGTGCAATGCCCACCTCGGCCAGCTCGCCGAGCACGTCAAGCGGGGGGTGTGGGAGGCCGGCGGGGTCCCGCTCGAGTTCCCGGTCATGTCGCTCGGGGAGACGCTGATCCGGCCGACGGCCATGCTGCTGCGCAACCTCATGGCCATGTCGGTGGAGGAGTCCATCCGGGGCAACCCGCTCGACGGCGTCGTCCTGCTGTCCGGCTGCGACAAGACCACCGCGGCGATGCTGCTCGGTGCCGCGAGCGTGGACCTCCCGACGATCGTCGTCACGGGCGGGCCGATGCTCAGCGGACGCTACCGCGGACGGCCGGTCGGGTCCGGCACCGACGTGTGGCGGTACAGCGAGGAGGTCCGTGGCGGGCGGATGTCGCTCACCGACTTCCTCTCCGCCGAGAGCTGCATGACCCGCAGCAACGGCCACTGCAACACCATGGGGACGGCCTCGACGCTCGCGTGCATCGTCGAGGCGCTCGGGCTGTCGCTGCCGGAGGGCGGTGCGATCCCCGCCGCGGACACGCGCCGCAACCGCCTGGCGCACCTCTCGGGCCGACGCATCGTGCCGATGGTCGCCGAGGACCTGCGCTTCTCGCGCGTGGTGACCAGGGCGTCGATGACGAACGCGATCGTGACGAACGCCGCCATCGGCGGGTCCACGAACGCCGTGGTGCACCTGCTCGCGCTCGCGGGCCGGCTGGGCCTCGACGTCACCCTCGACGACTTCGACGTGCACGGCCGCGGGGTGCCGCTGCTCGTGAACCTCATGCCCTCCGGCGAGCACCTGATGGAGGACTTCTACTACGCAGGCGGGCTCCCTGTCGTGCTGCGCGAGATCCGCCACCTGCTGGCTGCGGACGCCACGACTGTGGGCGGCATCCCCCTGGTCGACACGTGCACCGACGCCCAGTGCCACGACCGCCGGGTCATCGCCACGTTCGACCAGCCGCTGGTCGCCGACGCCGGCATCGCCGTCCTGCGCGGCAACCTCGCCCCTGACGGTGCCGTCATCAAGCCGTCGGCGGCCAGCCCGCACCTGCTGCACCACACCGGCCGGGCGGTCGTGTTCTCGTCGATCGAGGACTTCAAGGCCCGGATCGACGACCCCGACATCGACATCGACGCCGACTCGGTCATGGTCCTCCAGGGCTGCGGGCCGCGCGGGTACCCCGGCATGCCCGAGGTGGGGAACATGCCGCTGCCCGCGAAGCTGCTCGCCCGCGGCGTGACCGATGTCGTCCGCGTCTCCGACGCCCGGATGAGCGGCACCGCGTACGGCACCGTCGTGCTCCACGTCGCGCCGGAGTCCCATGCCGGCGGCCCGCTGGCCTTCGTCTGCGACGGCGACACGATCTCCCTCGACGTGCCGAACGGCTCTCTGACCGTCCACCTGGACGACGGCGAGCTCCGGCGCCGGTCGCTCGGCTGGCGCCCGCCCGAGCCCGCGTACGACCGCGGCTACTACCGCCTCTACGTCGACACCGTCAACCAGGCGAACCTGGGCGCGGACCTGGAGTTCCTGCGCGGCGCCAGCGGCCACGACGTTGCCCGCGGATCACACTGAACGTCCACCCGCCATCGGAAAGGACCGTGGATGAAGCTCGCCCGGGTCGCGCACGCGGACGGCGTCCACCTCGCGAGGATCGACGGCGACGCCGCCGTGCTCCTCGCGCGGGAGAGCGGCCATCCGGCACGCGACGTGCTGCGCGAGGCGCTCTCGGCAGGGGTCGACCTGCACGGCGGCGGCCCGACGGTGGACGCGGCAGCGGTGCGCCTGCTCGCGCCGGTCGTCAACCCGTCGAAGATCCTCTGCATCGGCTTGAACTACGCCGACCACGCGCGCGAGTCGGGGGCGGAGCCGCCCTCCGCTCCGGTGGTGTTCGGCAAGACGCCGAACACCATCGTCGGTCCCGGCGACCCGATCGTCGTCCGCCCCGGCGACACGGCGCAGGCGGACTACGAGGCCGAGCTCGCGGTCGTCATCGGCCGGAGGGCCGCACGGATCACGGGCGACCCGTTCGACGTCGTCCTCGGCTACACGGCGTGCAACGACGTCTCCGCGCGCGACGCGCAGTTCGCCGACGGGCAGTGGCTCCGGGGGAAGTCCTACGACACGTTCTGCCCGCTGGGCCCGTGGGTCGTCACCCGTGACGAGATCGCCGATCCCCAGTCCCTGGGCATCGGCTGCGACGTGTCGGGTGAGCGGCTCCAGGACAGCACGACGGCGGAGATGATCTTCGGGGTCGGTGAGCTCGTGACCTACCTGTCCCGGTTCCTCACCCTGGAGCCCGGCGACGTCATCGCGACGGGGACCCCGTCCGGGGTCGGGTTCGCCCGCACCCCTCCGCGCTTCCTGGCCCCCGGCGACGAGGTCACCGTGCGGATCGAGGGTGTCGGCGAGCTGACCAACCCCGTGAAGGGCGGCTGACCCCGTGCGCTTCGACGGCAGGTCCGTGGCCGTCACGGGCGCGGCGTCGGGCATCGGACGGGCGATGGCGCTGCAGTTCCTCGCCGAGGGTGCGATCGTCACCGGCGGCGACGTGCGCCGCGACGGCGTGCCCGAGGACTGCGAAGCCGTCGCGATGGACGTCGCCGACGCGGACGACGTCGCGCGCTTCGTCGACGTCGCCAGGCGGCGCACCGGTCGCCTGGACGTGCTGTGCAACAACGCCGGCATCGGCTCGACCACGGATGCGGTGGCGTGCACGGTCGAGGAATGGGACCGGGTCTTCGCCGTGAACGCGCGGGGGGTGTTCCTGGGGACGAGGGCCGCGCTGCCGTCCATGCTCGAGCAGGGCTCGGGCGTGATCGTCAACACCGCGTCGGTGGCGGGGCTGGTGGGGCTGCGCGACCGGGCGGCGTACTGCGCGAGCAAGGGTGCGGTGATCGCGTTCACCAGGCAGGTCGCCGTCCAGTACGCCGGCACCGGCGTGCGCTGCTGCTGCATCTGCCCGGGGACCGTCGACTCCCCGTGGGTCGGGCGGCTCCTGGCGGAAGCGGACGACCCCGAGCAACGCCGGCGGGAGCTCGTGGCCCGCCAGCCGATCGGGCGCCTCGGTTCGCCCGAGGAGGTCGCGAAGGCGGCGCTGTACGTCGCATCCGACGACGCGGCGTTCATGACCGGGACGGCGCTCGTGCTCGACGGGGGCCTCACCGCCGGGGTCTAGTGCACAGGAGACGATCGTGAGCGACGAGCTGTACACCGCTGTCGACAGCTACCTCGACGAGCTGTTCGGTGGACCCGACCGGGTTCTCGCCGCGACGCTGGAACGCTCCGCGGCAGCGGGAATGCCCCAGATCGCGGTGTCGCCGAACCTCGGCCGTTTCCTCCACGTGCTCGCACTGGCCCGCGGGGCCCGGTCGATCCTGGAGATCGGAACCCTCGCCGGCTACAGCGCGATCTGGTTGGCGCGCGCCCTTCCAGCCGACGGCAGGCTGATCTCGCTGGAGAGGGACCCGAAGCACGCCGAGGTGGCCCGGCAGAACATCGCCGAAGCCGGTCTCAGCGATCGCGTCGAGGTGCGCGTCGGTCGCGGGCTGGAACTGCTCGATGAACTCCGCGACGAAGGCGCGGGGCCGTTCGACATGGTCTTCATCGACGCCGACAAGGCCCCCTACACGGAGTACTTCCACAGCGCACTACGCCTGGCGCGGCCCGGCACGCTCATCGTGGCCGACAACGTCGTGCGGGAGGGGAGGGTGGCACTCGGACCCGGCGACGACGAGGCCGTGACCGGCGTCCAGCGCTTCAACGCGGCCCTGGCCGCCGACGAGCGCGTTGCCGCGGCCATCGTCCAGCAGGTCGGCGCCAAGGGGCACGACGGCATGGCCTTCGCCGTCGTGCGCGCCGCCGCTGGGGCCAATGGCGGCAGCTGACCGCCGCGTCCACGCGGCTACAAGGAGCCCGGGCAACGCGGCCTACGGGACGACGGCGCCATACCGCGCACCCGCATCACCGCTCGACGGGCCGCTCCACCCGGCTCCACGGACGGCCGGGTAGCCGGGGCCATACCCGATCCGTGAAATCGTGCGCCCCGCTTCGTCTGACCCCGCCGGGTTCAGCCACGGAGGTCTTCGACCCGCCAGGGCACGCGGGGCTGTGACAGCTCCGGGTCGCCGGTCAGGAGCAGAGCGTCGTGGGCCATCGTGGTGGCAGCTGCGAAGGCGTCGGCATAGGCGAACCGATGGTCGGCCTTCAACCGCGCAGCCTGGATCACGCGTTCCTCGGATGGCAGGTCGAGTGACAGCCGTGGGCGCAGGTCGCGGAGCGTGGTCTCGGCTTCCGCCGCGCCTTGATCGCGTCGCAGGACGTAGTACACCTC
>JACCXR010000253.1 GCA_013696915.1 Euzebyaceae bacterium | reverse complement strand
GCGGTGGGCCGGAGCGGCACGCGGCGCGCCCCCGCGGACCTGCACACGGCGCTGCGAGAGGCGCGGGCCGCCGCCAGGCGCGGCGCGACCGACGGCCGCCCGGTCCTCGACGTCGAGGATCTCGGGCTGACCGGCCTGTTGGCGGGCATCGACGACGACCCCGGCACCGGGGCCTTCGTCGCGCGGATTCTGGGACCGGTTCTCCGCCACGACGAGGTCGAGGGCGCCCAGCTCGCCGACACGCTCCGGAGCTACCTGCGGCACGGCTGCCGCCCGGGACCGGCGGCCGCGGAGCTCTGCATCCACCGCCATACGCTGGCCTACCGGTTGGGCCGGATCCGCGTCCTCACCGGGCGGGACCCGCGAGACGGGGCCAACCTGCTGGAGTTCGCCCTCGCACTGGAACTCCAGCCGGAGGGGTCCGCATCCGCGAGCAGGAGTCGGTGACCGGCCGCTCGGGCGCCGTGAGCTTCTGGCTCTCCACCGCCGGCGACCTCACGCCCCGCCCGCCCCTCGACGGCTCGACCGACGCGGACGTCGCGATCCTCGGGGCCGGCTACACCGGGCTGTGGACCGCCTGGTACCTCCTGCGCCGGGAGCCCGGCCTCCGGGTCGCGATCTGCGAGCAGGAGGTCGCGGGCTTCGGTGCGTCCGGCCGCAACGGCGCCTGGTGCGTCGCCAACCTGGGCGTCTCCCCCGGCGAGCTCGCCCGCCGGTACGGCCGCGACGCCGCGCGGCGGACAACCTTCGCCCTGCGCGCCGCCGTCGACGAGATCGGCGGGGTCTGCGCCGCCGAGGGGCTCGATGCGGGCTACCGCAAGGACGGTCTGCTCCGCATCGCCCGCGGGGCGCACGAGCTTCCTGCGCTCCGCGCCGGCTGGGACGAGCGCGACGGTCTCGGGTTGGCGGAGGGCTGCGCCCTGCTCGACGCCGGCGAGTTGGCGGGCCGGGTCCGGGTCGCCGACGCGCGGGGCGCCATGTTCGACCCCCACTGCGCGACGGTGCACCCGGGCCGGCTCGTCCGCGGTCTCGCCGGGTTGGTCGAGCGCGCGGGCGCGACGATCTACGAGGGCACCCGCGTCACGGGGATCGACGCCGGTCCCCGTCCGGCCCTGCGCACGTGCCGGGGCACCGTCCGCGCCGGGACCGTCGTCCTCGCCGGCGAGGCCTACCTCGCGCGGCAAAGCCGGCTGCACCGCCATGTGCTGCCGCTCTACTCACTGGTCGTCCTGACGGAGCCACTGCCGGACGCACGCTGGTCGGCGATCGGGTGGGCACGGGGCGAGTGCCTGTCCTCCCACCGTTACACCGTCGACTACCTGTCGCGGACCGCGGACGGTCGGATCCTCTTCGGCGGGCGGGGAGCGCCGTACCACTACGGCTCGCGCGTCCGGCCCGAGCACGACCGCCACGCGGGCACGCACGCGCACCTGCGGGATGCATTGTTCGACTGGTTCCCGCCGCTGCGCGGCATCGGCTTCACCCACGCCTGGGGAGGGCCGCTGGCGATGCCGCGCGACTGGCTGCCGACGGTCGCGCACAACCCGCGCACCGGGCTGGCCGCGGCGTTCGGGTACACCGGACAGGGGGTCGCGACGGCCAACCTCGCCGGCCGGATCCTCGCGGCGCGCATCACGGGCGGCACGTCGGAGTTCGACGACCTGCCGTTCGTCGGGCACCGCCCCCGGCGCTGGGAACCCGAACCGGTGCGCTGGGTCGCGGTGCGGCTGATGCAGCGGGCCGCCGCCCGGCTGGACGCCCGCGCGCGGCGCACCGGGCGGGCCCCGACCGGCCGCTCCCTCCCGGAGCGGCTGCTGCGGCACTGATCCGTGAATCGCCGAGGCTCGTCCGAGGCGATTCACGTGGTGGTGGCGGTCGCGCAGCGACCCGCCCACGGGATGCTGAGCCGCGGTCGCCATGCCGACGGGCAGCCGCCCGCTGTCCACAGCACCCGGCGCGCCTGACGGGCCGGGCGCCCAGGGCGTCCGTACACTCGCCCCCATGGCGGCGGAACCGATGCCCGACGACTCCGCCCACGGCGGCGAGCACCTGCGGTGGATGCGCGAGCGTGCGGGGATGACCCGCGCCGAGTTGGCGGCGCGGGTGGCATCCGATCCACTGGATCCCCGGCCCTACATCGACGCGGAGTGGATCGCCCTGGTGGAGGCCGGTAGCGGCGTGCGAGACGTGTCGTACGGCGAGTGGACGGCGCTGTGGCGGGGGACCGAGCCTCCGCGCCCCGACTGGTGGGAGGGAGGGTACGAGCACGACCTGCGCTTCGCATGGTCAGGGCACCGCGAGCCTGACCCGGACGAGCACGGTCGCCGCCGGTACTGGGCCCGCGTCAAGACCGTCGCCGAGGAGCGGGGCAGGGGCTATCGCGCCGAGCCGGACTTCCGCGGTCGCCTCCGGGTGCTGTGCGAGCTCTTCAACGCCTACGGGGTCGTCTATGTCCTGGTCGGCGCCAGCGCGGCGGTCGGCCATGGCGTCAGGCTGGAGACGCAGGACGTCGACGTCGTTCCCCGGCCCGATGAGGAGAACCTCCGGCGGCTCTGCGATGCGCTCAACGTCCTGGGCCCGAGGTGGCCGAGCCCGGACAGGCCCGCGGGGAGGAAGATCGACGGAGGGCGCCTGGAACCCCGGCACTTCCGCTCCGACATGGTCGCGCTCGGACTGGTCACCCGGCTCGGGGACATCGACGTGCTGTTCCGCCCCCGCGGGTTCGAGCTGGGGTTCGCGGCGCTCGAGCCGAACGCCGTCGTGGTCTCGGACGAGGGTGTCGACCTCCACCTCGCAGCGCTCGACGACGTGATCCGTTCCAAGGAGCTGCTCGACCGGCCGAAGGACCGCGAGCAGCTGCCCGCCCTCTACCGCCGCCGTGAGGAGCTGCGCGCCGAAGGGACCGAACCGCCGGATCCGGCATGACGCGCGTGCGGACGGGGCAGGCCTCGTCCATGACCCGCAGACTCCGCAACCGTGTCGTCGTCATCACCGGCGCGTCGAGCGGCATCGGCCGCGCGACCGCCCTGAGCTTCGCGGGGAAGGGGGCCACGGTCGTGGTCGCCGCCCGTCGCGCCGGGCCGCTCGAAGAGCTCGCCCGCGAATGCGAACAGGCCGGCGGCCGCGCCCTCGCGGTCCCCACCGACGTGACCGACGAGCAGGCGGTCGACGCGCTCGCCCGGAGCGCGGTCGACAATTTCGGCCGCGTCGACGTGTGGGTGAACAACGCCGGCGTCTACCTGCTCGGCCGGGTGGAGGACGTCCCGATGGTCGACTTCCGCCGCGTGCTCGACGTCAACCTCGTCGGTCAGGTCCACGGCGCCCGTGCCGCCCTGCGGTGCTTCCGCGACCAGGGCGGCGGGGTGCTCGTCAACGTCGGCTCGATGCTGTCGAAGGTGCCGGCGCCGTACGGGACGGCCTACGTCGCGAGCAAGCACGGGGTGCGCGCCCTGTCCGACACGCTGCGCACCGAGTTGGCGGGCGAGAAGGGGATCTCGGTCTGCACCGTCATGCCCGCCGCGATCGACACGCCGCTGTTCCGGCACGCCGCGAACTACACCGGCCGGGCGCCGAAGCCGCCCCGCCCCGTCTACCCGCCCGAGAAGGTCGCCCGCATCATCGTCGCGTGCGCGCAGCGGCCGCAGCGCGAGGTGTTCGCCGGCAGCGCCGGGCGGGTGGCCACGCTCTCGCACGCGCTGCTGCCGAAGAGGACGGAGCGCGTCACCGCCCGCGCGATGGAGCGCGAGCAGTTCTTCGACGACCCGGAGCCGGACACGATCGGGAACCTGTACTCCCCGGCGGACGACCCGCCCGACGTCGGCGGCGGGCACGGCGGCCGCACCCGCTCGACGGTCCGGACGGTGGTGCTCGCGGCCCTCCTCGGGTCGGTGGCGCTGATCGTTCTGCGCGGCCGCGCGGAAGGGTGATCCTCCGAGGGGCTCAGGCGGCCGGTCTGCGGGCGAGCACGACCAGGTAGTCGGAGGGCAGCGCGACGGCGCCGGCCTCGTCCGCACGCTCGCCGACGATCGCCTCGATCTCGTCGAACATCTCCGCGGCGGCCTGCGGGCCGATCGCCGCCGCGACGGCCACGTGGGGCGGCGAGCAGGTCTCGAAGAACCGCCGGGCGTCCCCGGCGGAGTCGAATCGCCAGACGAACACGGCCAGGCGGCACTGAATCTCCGTGAAGGCCGCCGCGAGCCGCTGGCGCGCGACGTCTTCGCGACCCCAGTCCCGGGGGTCCGCGGCATCCGGCGTTCGGGGCATCCGCCGGGCGACCGCCTCGGTGACGCGGTTCATCGGACCGTCCGGGCTCCAGCTCGCCATGGCGAGACGGCCGCCGGGCCGCAGGACGCGGGCGAGTTCCGCCACGGCGACCTCGGGCCGTGGCGCGAACATCACGCCGAAGCAGGACAGCGCGACGTCGAAGTCCGCGCTCCCGAACGGGAGGTCCTCGACGTCCGCCTCGACCCAGTCGAAGTGGTGGCCCTCGTCGCGCGCGCGGGCGCGGCCGAGGGCGATCATCTCGGGGGTCAGGTCGGAGGCCGTCACGACGGCGCCGCTCCGTGCCGCCGCCAGCGCGACGTTGCCCGTGCCGGCCGCGACGTCGAGGACGCGCTGCCCAGGCCCGACGCCGGCCGCCCCGACGAGTTCGTCGGCGATCGATGAGAACCGCTCGGCGATCCGGGAGTAGTCGCCGAGCCCCCACATCGCCCGCATGCGCGCCTTGGCGTCGTCGGGATCCATGTCGACGGGCCGAGCGCTACCGGCGCAGGCGCGGGACGGCGGCGCGCCCGCTCGCGACCAGGAGCGCCTGGGCCGCTGCCGCCATCAGGAGCAGGCCGACGGCGAGCGGGCCTGGCCAGGTGGCGCGTCCGGTGGAGACGGGCAGTGCCTGCGAGGACAGCGCGGGGGTCAGGAGGGACTGGACCGGCCCGACGCTCGCGGCGGCCGCGGACGCGCGCACGACGGAGGGTGCTGGGGCCGCGACGGGCGACCCGTCGCCGGCAGGGGCGCCGACCACCGGCGGCTCGACCGTGGGAAAGGCGATCTCGCTGGAGGACCGCAGCGCGGGCCGGTTGGTGCCGCCGGCCAGCGTCGGAGCGGCCGCGCGGCCGACAGTCGTGGCT
>JACCXR010000248.1 GCA_013696915.1 Euzebyaceae bacterium | reverse complement strand
CCGCGCGTGAGGACGCCCGCGACGCCGGAGGCGGGAAGGCACACGATGCCGCGGAGGAGGGACGGGAGGCGGCGGGCGGCGACTTCCGCGCCGTCGCGCCGCCGGCGATGTCCTTCGCCCAGGGACGACGGCGGTGACGGTCGCGTCGGCTTTCCGGCCCGCCACCGGCTCGTTCGGTCGGAACGCCTCAGAACGGCTTTGGAGCACGTCTCATAGGTCACGACTCGAGTGCGCGGGCGATGTCGGTGAGCCGTCGCCATAAGCGACGGTCTTCGAGGTCGTGGAAGCCGAAGTGACGGTAGAAACGTGCGGCGTCCTCGGTCATGGCGTCGACGACCACGGCGCGGGCACCGAACTGGCGACCGCCGCGTGCGCAGCGTAGGAGCGCGTCGACGAGGAGATGACCGCCGAGTGACGACTGCTGCTCGGGGTGGTCGAGCGCCAGGCGGGCGAGCAGCACGACAGGGACGGGGTCGGGCATCCCGCGACGTAGCCGCGATGGAGCTTGCTGATGACCGATCGAGCTCATGGCCAGGGCGTAATAGCCGATGACCCGCTGCCCGCGACACAGGACGTAGGTGGCTGCTGTACCTGCCGCGGTCGCGGTTCGCGCGGACTGGCGCAGCCACTGGTCGAGCGCTCGAACTCCGCAGTCGAACTCGTTCACGTCGTGTCGGTCGTGAAGGAGCTCGACCTGACGCAGCGGCGCGCTGCTCAACGCAGTGGAATCGGGCTTGGCTCCCCGGCGTAACGCCGTAGCGTGGGCATCTCCTCCACCGGTCCGTCAAGCGCGGCGACGAAGCGCTCGAACGCCTCGACGTCAAGATCAATGCGCTGTCCCCTCGCGAGCACCTCCTCGGCTCGTTCGGTGGCCACTGCGAGCACGAACCCGGTGAGTGTTTCGCCGCTCAAATCGGCAGCGGCGCGCAGCACGCGCTCCTGGCGCTCGCTGACGCGCATGTTGATGCGCCTCCGGCGCTCCGTCTCAGGCTGGTTCATGGCGCTAGTGTACATCCTGAGTATGTACACTGCCCCGGGCTCACGCCCGAGGACACCGTGCTCCGCCGGCTCAGCGGTAGGCACGCATCTCGTCCGGACAACCTCGACGGGGTCGCACCCACCGCTACGGACGGTCGCGGTGTGCGCTGGGGTCAGGCGACCCGCAGGTTCTCCGGGTCCGTCGCGGCCCGTACGTGCGCTCGCAGCAGCCGCGCGGTCAGCCGCGCCGCGACGAACGCGGCGAGGCCCGCCACGACGGCGGTTGCGACGGTGAAGACGACGGTCAGGATGGCGCGGCCGGTCGGGTCCACGAGCAGGAAGGGCAGTGCGGGCATCCCTCCGCCGATCAGGACGCCGACCACGACAGCGGGGACCGCGACCGCCGCGAGCTGTCGAGCCAGCACCCGGGAGAGGAGCGGCTGGTCGACGCCGAGGGCCGTGAGGGTCGCCAGCGGACGACGGGCGTCGAGCAGCCCGTCGGCGGCGCCGACCAGGAGGGTGAGGACCGCGACGCAGGCGCCCACGAGGACACCGAGCGCCACGAGGGCGAAGCCGGTGAGGTAGAAGCCCGTGTCCGTCGACTCCCGCTGCGTGAGGAAGTCCACGGCGAGGGCGGCGTCGACCCCGAGTGCGACGCCGCAGATCACGAGCACTGCGGCGACGCGTCCCGAAGACCGCGGATCCGCCGTCAGCCGAGCGCCAGCGAGCAGCGCCTCGGCCCCGGCGCGCCTGCTCAGCAGACGGCCACTGAGCCCGACGAGGCGCGGACCGACGGCGAACGCGGAGAGCAGGATCCCCACCATCATGATGTAGATCGCCATGGCTCCGGCCCTCGCCTCGACGACCGGCCCTACGGTCCCCGCGACCACGAGGACACCGCCTGTCACGAGGACAGCCGGGTTGAGCCGACCGGGCCGGTTGGAGCTCGCCCGGCGTCGCACGCCGAGCGCCTCCACCACCACACGGCCCTGGACGGCCGCCCCGGCCAGCGCGCCGCCCACGGCCGCGAGGAGTGCGACGCCCGCCCAGGCGACAGCGTCGACGGGCGTCGGCGCCGGGAGGAGCGCGAGACCGCCGGGCGGCAGCACGCCGAGCAGGACCCACAGGGCGAGGTAGGCCGGCCCGGCGGCCAGGCCACCCGCGAGCGCGGCGCCGCCGGCCTCTGCCGCCGCCACGGCCCGGACGGCTCGAGGCGTCGCACCCGCCAGGCGCAGCGATGCCATCCGGCGGTCGCGGGCCACCGAGCCGACGCGCAGCGCCTGCACGCCGAGCGCGAGGACGGGGACGACCAGGAGTCCGACGGCGATCGCGAGACCGGGGCGCAGGCCAGGCTCTGTGACGTAGCGAGCAAGCCCGTCCCCGCCCCCGTCGTCGCGGCCGCTGAAGCGAGCGATCCGCACGGCGGCGAGCAGGAACGCGCCCGCGGAGGCGGACCTCGCGATCGGCGCGGGCGGCCACGACGTTGTCGTGCGTGACGAGGACGACCGCCGCGCCGCGCTCGCGCGCCGCGCCCAGCAGGAGGTCGAGCAGGTGCTCGCCGCCCTTGGTGTCCATGCTGCCCGTGGGCTCGTCGGCGAGGAGGAGGGCGGGCTCGGTGACGAGCGCACGAGCGACGGCGACCCGCTGCGCCTGACCGCCCGAGAGCTCCGCCGGGGAGGAGCCGAGCGGAGCGTCGAGCCCGGCGCGCTCAAGCCAGACCGCGGCGTCGCCGCGCGCCTTGGCCCGCTCTTCGCCCGCCAGCAACAGCGGGAGCGCGACGTTGTCCAGCAGCGAGAGATCGGGCACGAGCTGTCCGAACTGCAGGACGATCCCCACCCGCTCGCGGCGCAGCCGCGTGCGGGCGGCCTCGCCGAGGGCGTCGAGGTCCTCCCCCAGCAGCCGGACCGCCCCGGCCTGCGGACGCAGGATCCCCGCCGCGATGTGCAGCAGCGTGGACTTGCCGCACCCACTGGGCCCCGTGACGGCCACGACCTCCTCGGGCCCGACCTCGAGGCCGACGCCACGCAGCGCCACCGTTCGCCGGTAGGCGTGCTCGACGCCGTTCAGCTCGAGCACCAGTCGGTCGTGGCTTTCGCTCATGGTCCTGCCTCCTGGGTCGGGTAGGTGTCGGCAAGTCGGTCGACGGCGAGGTCCAGCCAGCGCAGGTCGGCGTCCAGGTGGGCGACGAGGTGGTCGCGGGCCAGCCGCGCCACCAGATCGTCATCGGCCGCGCCCTCGGTCAGCTCTCGCATGCGCCGCAGGTGGGCGGCGCGCTGACGGCCGAGGAAGGGACCCGGGTCGCCACCGCTGCGCAGAGCTGCGACGGTCTTGCGCACGATCTCGTCGGCGCTCGAACTCGCCACATCCGCCGGCTCGGCGAGCCAGGCCTCGACCCGCTGCTCCCCGGGCTCGGTCAGCGCGTAGACCGTGCGCTGCGGGCCGCCGCCGGATCGCGTCTCCTGCACTGTGACGAGCCCCTGTCGCTCGAGCCGCGAAAGGGTGGCGTAGACCTGCCCGTAGGCCAGCGGCCGGCCGTCGGGAAACCATCCGTCGTGGTCGCGCTTGACGTCGTAGCCGTGGGCGGGACCCCGGCGCAGCAGCGACAGGACGAGTTCCGGAAGCGCCATCGCGGCCCACTATACACGCTACGTATACATACTGTGACGAGTGGCGCGTAGTCGATCAGCACCGAGGTATCGACCAGCGCGCTCACGGGCTTCACGGCCGGCTCGTCGAGCAGCGCGGTCGAGTACCTCCTCATTCGAGCGCTGCTGCCCGGCTCCGTGCGCCGCCTTCACGCCGTCGCCCCCAGCGGTCCGCCGCGTCGGATAGGGTCCGCGGCGATGACGGGTCTGGTGATCGTCCTCGCCTTCATCGCCCTCGGCGCGGCGGTCGTCTTCGTGGCCATGAGCGGAGGGCCGCAGGGGACGCGCAGGAAGCTGAACGCGGAGAGCAGGCGCGGCACCAAGGGCGTGGGGTTGGCCGTGGGGGTCGTGATCGTCTTGTTCGGTGTGGCCGTCCCCGGACTCACGTTCGCCCTCTCAGGCGACGCCTCAGACGGCCCGGCCGGCCTCGAGCTCAACGCGGT
>JACCXR010000244.1 GCA_013696915.1 Euzebyaceae bacterium | reverse complement strand
ACGTGTATCTCATGGGTTGAGGGGACGCCGACGGTGCAGCCCGCGCCAGGGCCGAGACCGCCGAAATCCCGTCCGGCCACCAGTGGTGCGTCCCTTAACGTCGAACCTTCAGCCGCGCTGAACGCCGGTGGCGTCGACGCGGTCGCGGTCGTTGCGGGGGAGGACCCGATCGTGCTCCGGATGGCGCTGATGGTCCGCGCTGTTTCCGACGACGTTTCGCTGCTACTGACGATCTTCGATCCGACCATGGCCGGGGAAATGGCCCACGAGTTGCCCAATACGCAGGTGACCTCGCTGGCGGACATCGTCGCGCCGTCGATCGCCGGGCCGTGAATCGACGAGCGCTTCACCGCGATCAGCGTCGACGGCGATTGCGCCGTCGGGTTGGGCGAGGACGGCGACGACGTCCGCGAGGAGCCGATCCCGTCGCCTAACTCGGAATCCCAAACAGCGAATTATCTGGAGCACGTCGACCGCATGCGCCGGCAGGTCGAAAGTCCGGCGAAGCAGTACGTCGAAATGGTCGAGCGCGCCCGCAAGAGCCGGCGCGGACCCGTGTTCCCGGTGCCGCTCCACATGTGACCGTCGCGGTCGGACGGTCGTCGACCCGAACGCCGGGTCGGTCGACGCTCCCTCGCAGCGCCCGCCCTAGATCACCCCGACCGCTCAGGCTCCTCCGGCTCGCGCCAGCCGAAGCGGACCGGGTCCACCGCGCTCGTCAGGAGCATGCCCACGAGGAGCACCGCGATGAAACCCAGGCCGTAGGGCTCGATGCCCAGAGCGTTGGCCGCCAGGACGACCAGCGTGCAGATCGGAACCATGGCGACGAACGGCACCCACAGTGGTCTCATGCCTGCCTCATCGTAGACCCCCGGACGCCCGGGGCACCACTTCACGCGGTTGCCCGCCGTGGTCCAACGGTCCACGACCGTCATCGTCGCCGAGAGCCCACCGGCACGTCAGGGCCGCGGCGTCGGACACCACGCTTCGGGAAAGAGCGCTATGCGCTCCGGCCAGGGCATCTCGGTATCCGAGCCGCGCACCTCGGGCGGTAGGCGGTCTAGACGCAGCGCGAAGCCCTCGCCGGCCAGCAGCCAGGCGACACAGGTGAAGGCGGTCTGCGCGCGCCCGGGGTAGTCGAAGCTGCCGCGGTCGTAGCACCCGGGTGCGCCGAAGCCCAGCGACATGGACCGGTCGGCGGCTGCCAGCAGCGCATCGACCCCGCGGCTGTGGCGGGCGACGAACACGACGAGCGGTCGACCCGTGTCCTCGAAGCGCCGCGTGCGCATGCACCAGCCGCCCAGGAACTGGTCGTAGGCCGCGAACTTCTGCTCGTTGGCGGCGCTGCGGCCGGTGGGATCAACCTCCACCAGTAGGTCGATCGCCGCATGGTCGTCGTCGCCCACGGGACCGAGCATGCGGACGGTCAGGTCGGGCTCCACGCTGGTGGGGGCATCGAGCTGCGCGCCGAAGACGCTGCATCCGGGGACGGGCACCAGGTCGGCCAGGCTCAGCCCACAGGCCGGCGTGCCCCCGCGAGCCATACGCAGGTCCCAATGACCACCGGGCATGCGCGCGGTGCGCCACGTCAGGTCAGTCTCGTACTGACGTAGGGCGACCAGGACCAGCTGCGTCGCCAGCTCGCGCGGGATGTTCTCGCCGCGCCCCGGCGCGGGCAGCCGGCGCCCGGCACCCAGGTACCGCGGCGGGTTCATGTTGGAGGCGACCTCCCGAAGACGGGCCCGCAGGAGCTCCGAGCCGCGCGGCGCGATCGCGTAGACCACCGGGGGACGACCGGAGCGCCCCTGCACACCGATGGTGGCCCGCGCGACCAGCCCCGCCTCGTGGAGCTGCTGGAGGCGCTCGTGCACCGTGCTCTTGCCGACCGGGTCCTGCAGCAACTGGGCCAGCAGCGGCGGTGCCGTCAGGCCCAGGCGGGCGATCACCGCAAGGGTGTGGACCTGGACGTCGCTCAGCTGCAGGTCCTTGACCGGTGTGCGCCACGGCGCCCCGGTGTGCGGCTCAGCCGCGCGGGCGGCACGACGAGCGTCGCGGTCGGCGGCTCGCCGGGCCTCCTGCTTGTCGCACCCGACGATCTCGGACTCCCATCGCGACTGCGCGCGGGCGATGCTCCGGGCACGGGCCGCGTCCTGGCCCGGAACCCGCCAGCTGCCAAGGTGCGTGACGGCCTCCAGTGACTCCGTGGCGTGCAGGACACGCTCGGCCGCCTCTGTGGCCGCCGGACCGGGGCCATCGGGCAGGCCCTGGTCGGTGGCGCGAAACCCATGACGCAGCATGGGGCTGTCGCCCACCGGGCCGGGAGGCAGAGCCGGCACCTCGTCGTGTTCCGTCACGACGCCGCCGACCACCTCGACGCGAGGGAGCCGCGGCCGGCGATCCCCATTCGGAGCGCGCTGCGCGGAGGAGGTCCGGCGCGCGCGACGTCCAGGGTGCTCGGACCATTCACGGTCACCGCGTCCGTTGCGCTCGGTGGCACCGACCCCGCCAGCCGGCAAACGGGCGAGCCCGATGGTCGGCCCGGCGCAACCGCCGGTGTGGGCACTCCCCGCCGTCTTCGGGTGCGGAGCGCTGCGCTGATCGTCGTCGGCGCGACGCGTTGTCGTGTCCCAGAGGGGCACCGCTGACCGAGGACGCCGATCGCGCGCCGGCCGCCGCCACGTGATGGCCACGCCGACGCAGCACAGCCCCAGGCAGAAGACGCCCGTGCAGACGGCCGCCACGTTGATGGCGACGACGGCCGCGCCGCGAAGGTCCACCAACGCCCCGCCTGTCAGCTGGTGCGCGAAGACGCCCAGCAGCACGACGAAGAGCACGCAGGCCGCCCCGACGAACGCCATCACGCGAGATGCACCCCCACAGGCGCCTCGTGATCGACCGCGCGGCGAGCGAGGAGCCGGCGGTCCGTGGTCGGTGCTCCGCGAGGGACGAAGATGCTCATGGGGGCAAGCCCGCCGAAGGAGGGATAGACAGCGGGCGTCCTCCTTGTAGACGTTCGGGGGGACGGTCCGCCGTTTCGGAGGACATCCACCAACAACTGGACCCTTCTCCGTCACCGCATCTCGTCACATGCAGCAAACGCGAAACCGCCCGTCCCTACTGAGTTTTCGCAGTTCAGCGGACCGGAAGAACTGCGACACGTCGGCCGGGTTGATCCGCCGACCCAGCGCAATAGATCCGGTCCGTGATGC
>JACCXR010000223.1 GCA_013696915.1 Euzebyaceae bacterium | reverse complement strand
CCGCAGCGCCGCGGCGAGGGCGTCGGGGTCCCGGGGCGGGACGAGGACGCCGGTCACGCCGTCGGCCACGCTGTCGAGCAGCCCGCCGACGGCGCTGGCGACCACCGGCACGCCGCAGGCCATCGCCTCGAGGGCGACCATGCCGAACGGCTCGTACCGGGGGGCGCACACGACCGCGTCCGCCGAGCGCAGGAGGGGCGGCATGCCGGCGCGCGCGACGGCGCCGAGGAGGGTGACCCGGTCGTCGACGTCGAGGGAACGGGCCAGGGCGGCCAGCCGCCGCGCCTCCGGGTCGGCGGCCAGCTCGGTTCTCGGCGGACCGCCGGCGACGACCAGCTCGGCGTCCGGTACCAGCGCCAGCGCCGCGATCGCGCCATCGATGCCCTTGCGCTCGACCATCCGGCCGACGGTGACGACGCGGTGCCGGACGGAGGATCGGTGCGCGCGGGGCCCCGCCGGAGTGAACATGCGCACGTCGACGCCGCACGGCACGACCCTGACCCGCGCGCGGTCCGCCCCCATCGCGACCAGCTCGGCGACCTCGTCGCGGCAGGTCGCGAGGACGAGGTCGGCGCGCCGCGCGACGGCGCGCTCCTCGGCCAGTCGCTGCGGGGGACTGGTGTCCGCTGCGCCCTGGTGGCGGCGCTTCACGGTCCCGAGGGCGTGGAAGGTCTGGACCACCGGAACGCCCAGCGGCCCGGCGGCGGCGACGGCGGCCCGGCCCGACATCCAGAAGTGCGCGTGGACCACGTCCGGCGGTACTGACGACCAGGTCGCGCGCAGGCGGGCCGCGAAGGCGTCCATGTGCGGCAGGAGGTCGTCCTTGGGGATGGTGCAGGCCGGTCCCGCATCGACGTGGTGGACGACGACGCCGGGGCCCATCGCGACCCTCGCCGGGAGCGCGTCGTCGTCGCGCCGGGTGTGGACGACGACGCGCCCGCCGCGCCGCGCGAGCGCGAGCGCGAGCGCGGCGACGTGGACGTTCTGCCCGCCGGAGTCCACCCCGCCGACCGCCGCGAGCGGGCTGGCGTGCTCCGACACCAGGTCGATCCTCATGTGACCTCCTCCAGCAGCCGGTCCCAGTCCGTGAGGAACCGGGCGAGCCCGTACCGCTCCAGCGCGACGGCGCGCCCCTTGGCGCCGCAGGCGGCGGCCATGCCGGGATCGGCGACCATGCGCGACACCGCCGCGACCAGGCGGTCGACGTCCGTGCCGATGGCGCCGGCCTCCGGCGGGACGGCCTCGACGACCTCGGTGGTGGCGAGCGCGACCACCGGCATGCCGAGCTGCATCGCCTCGATCAGGCTGAGCCCCAGCGAGGTCCAGCGCACCGGGTGGACGTAGACCCGCCGGCGGGCGAGCTCGGCATGGAGGTCCTCCTGGGGCAGGTTGACGGCGGCGTGGACGTGCGCGGCCCCGGCGAGCTCGGCGACCCCCATCCCGAACAGGTCCAGCGGGGCGGCGGCGGCGAAGCGGGGGAGCAGGTCGGTCCCCGTGACCCGGCCGCGCCGCACCGGCTCGTTCACGACGACGGCGGCGTGCGGCAGCTCGCCGGTGTAGCGGTGACCGGGGTCGACGATGCCGTGCTCGACGACACGCGTCGGGGTGGAGCCGGCGTCCCAGAACAGGTCGTTGAAGGCCGTGACGTGGACCAGGACGAGGTCGCGCCGGTCCGCGGCGGGGTGGCGCATGTCGGCGACGCGGCCCTGCGGCGCGTTGTGCTCGAGGTAGACGGCCGGCAGGTCGCGTCCTGGCCTGCGGCCGCCGAGCCACCGCTGTGCGAGGCCGTGCAGCTCCTCCGGGCGCTGGAGGACGACCATGTCGATGTCTGCCCCGGCCGCCTGCTCCGGGGTGACCTCGACGACGGAGTCCGGCCAGTCCCAGGTCCGGGCGCGCCCGCGGCCGTCGGGTCCACGCCCGGGGAGCACCGGCACGAGGTAGGTGTGCGGCCCCTGCACGAACGCCGTGGTCCACGACCCGTGGACGTGCCACAGGAGGACTCTCACGCGGGCACCTCCAGGGGCACCCGGGCCACCAGGGAGTCGAGGGCGTCGGCGATCTCGCCGGGGGACAGGTCGAGGCACGGGTGACCGGCGACGGGGCAGTCCCGGGCGCGGCAGCCGGCGCAGGGGACCGGTCGGCCGAGCAGGACGTGGGGCACCCGCCACGGGCGCCACCGCACGGCCGGCACCGTCGGCGCGTAGACGGACACGATCGGCGTCCCGACGGCGGCGGCGAGGTGGGCGGGACCGGTGTTGCCGACCACGATCGCCGCGGCGCCCGCGATGACCTCTGCCAGCTCGGCGAACGTGGTGGCGCCGCCGAGGTCGCGGACGCCCTCGCGCGCCCGTCCGGCGACGAGCGCGGTGAGGCCGGCCTCGGA
>JACCXR010000220.1 GCA_013696915.1 Euzebyaceae bacterium | reverse complement strand
GGGTCGTTCGCGGCGCACTGGAGGTTGCCGTCGATGGTGTTGTCGACGACGGCCAGGCCGCCCGTGTTCTGGTTGGCCTGCAGGTTGCCGCCGATGTCGTTGCCCTCGGCGTTCAGGGCCGCGCTGTTGGACTCCATCTGGAGGTCCGAGTCGATGCGGTTGCCGGCGACGGTCGCGCCGCCGCCCTGCTCGAGCTGGACGCTGCCGCCCACCTGCGAGCCGGTCACGGTGACGCCGGCGGCGCCCTCGGCCTGGATGTTGCCGTCGACCCGGACGCCGGTGGCGGTCAGCGTGGCGCCGGTCCCGACGATGACGTTGCCCTCGGCGGTCGTGCCGTCGAGGGTGCACGACGCGCCGGCCGGCACGACGATGTTGTCGTGGCCTTCCGCGCCGATCGTGCCGGTGCAGGTGGTGTCCTCGGCGGCGGCCGGGCGGGCCGCCACCAGGGCGAGCAAGCCGAGGAGCAGCAGCACGACGCCGGCGCGCGCCGGGAAAGCGGTTGATCGAGTCATCAGTTCCTCCTGGGGTTGGGTTCACACCCAGGAAGCCGTCAGGTCATGAGGCGCAGGTGAGCGGCTCGTGAGACTTCGTTCATGATCCGTGCCGGGCCGCTCAATCCACCGGTTCCCCGTGCGCGGGGCAGTCGTCGTTGTCGCAGACGAACTCGGCCGTCGCCCCGACGGCGGCGCCCGGTAGGGCCGTCACCCCGCACCACGGGCAGATGGGTGCGCGGCGTTCACGGCGGGGGGTGCGGTGGAGATCCACCCGTCCAGCATGACGTGCGGCGCACCGCGCCCGCCGCGCCCGCCGCGGCCCGGACCCGTCCCGCCCGGCGCGCCCCGGACCTGTCCCGCGCCAACAATCGAAGGGTAGACGCCAACTGCTGCGTCTACCCTTCGAAGGTTCGACGGGAGGCCCGGCTACGACCCGCGTCGCAGAGGCGGCGCCCGACCTTGGCGCCCACCGTTGAAGGGTAGACGCCAACTGCTGCGTCTACCCTTCGAAGGTTGGATGGGGGGCCCGGGTGGGACCGCATCGCAGAGGCGACGCGCCCGAGCCCCGTCCCGCGCCCACCGCTTGAAGGCTAGGCGCCAACTGCTGCGTCTACCCTTCGAAGGTCGGCTGGGAGGCCCAGGTGGGGACCCGACGGGCCCGCGCGCGACCCGCCGTCCGCGCCGCTCAGCCGCGCCGGCCCCGCGGCATCGGGCCCTTCGGCAGAGGCGGGTCGGAGGTCCCCAGCGCGCTCAGCCGGGTCTCGAGCGGCCCGACGGCGCCGGCCTTGAGCGCCCGCGGCAGGCGGCTGAGGTGCATCTGCAGCTGGCGCAGCGGGACCTGCCCGTCGCCGTCGCCGACGCTGACCTCGTGGACGGGGGTCTCGCCGGCGACGCGGGCGACCCGCCGCTTCTCCTGCCGCAGGAGCGCGGCCACACGCGCCGGGCTGCCCTCGCCGACAAGGATGATCCCCGGCCGCCCGACGACGCGATGGACGAACTCCTGCTTGCGGGTGAAGGCGACCGCGGGAGTCACCAGCCATGGTCCCCGCATCGACTGGAGCACCGCCGCGGCCGCACCCGGACGGCCCTCGATCGACCCGATCGCGGCGCGCGACGCGCGCTGGCCGAACACCAGCAGCGCCCCGGAGAGGCCGAGGCTCACGCCGGCGACGGTGCCGAGCACCGGATAGCCAGTCAGCACGCCGACGAGCGCGCAGACCAGCAGAACCCCTAGCCCCACGCCTGCCACGAGCGGAACGAGCTTCGGATCGACCGTGCGGGTGTTCCCGAACGCCTGGCGGAACTGGGAGATGCGGCCGGCGAATCCGGCAAAGGGGTTGGAGGCCATGCCCGCATGCTAAGGATCTCAAGAGCAGGCCGGGAGCCGGAACCCGAAGTGGAGCCCCACGCCCCGGTCCGGTTGTCCGCGTCGCCGGGCGGGAAAGCCCTGGGGGTGCGGTGACTTGTCCGGCCGAGGGAGAATGTCATGCAGAAGGCAACCGTGGCGAAGGGCGCCGTCGCGTTCCTCGCCGTGAAGAAGCTCGTCAAGCTGGCCGTCGCCGCCGCGGCGGCGGCCGCCGTCGTGAAGGTGCTCAGGCGCGGCTCGGCCTGACCCGGCCCCGGCGACCGACGTGGACGACGGCGGGATTCGGCGGCTCGTGGCGGCGAAGCGCGACCGGGCAGAGCCTGCGCTCGAGGACGCCGACCGCGCGCCCGACCGCGTGGGCGAGGCGGCGAGCGAGGCGGCGGGCCAGGCGGCAGGCTCCGCGGAGCACGCCGTGTCGGCGACGGCGCCCAGGGACGACGCCGCGGAACACGCCGTCCCGGCGGCGCCCAGGGACGACGCCGCGGAACACGCCGTCCCGGC
>JACCXR010000211.1 GCA_013696915.1 Euzebyaceae bacterium | reverse complement strand
TGCCGTTCCTGCACGACGAGCGGCTCGTCGGCCGCGTCGACCTCAAGGCCGACCGCGCGGGCGACCGCATGCTCGTGCGGGCCGCGTGGCACGAGCCCGCCGAGGACCCCGCGACCGTCGCCGCCGCGCTGGCGCCCGAACTGCGCCGCCTCGCGACCTGGCTGGGGCTGTCCGACGTGCACGCCGAGCCCCGCGGCGATCTCACCCCGGCGCTGGTCGCCGCCGTGAGTACCACCTGAGGGCGTGACCTCGTCGGCGCCCCGGGCGCGTCAGCCCGCCGTGATCCGGCCGAGCACGTGGTCCGCGACCTCGTCGAGCACGGCGATCGGCCAGCCGGTCGACACGCCCACACACGTCGGCGTGCCGCGCAGGGCATCCACCCCGAACCGCAGGCTGCCGAGTTCCAGGCCGCCGGTGCGCACGATCTCCTCGCCCAGCCTGGCGAGCGCGGGGTCGACGGCCACCGCCTCACCGCCCGCCAGGGCGGCGACCTGCCGGCCGGCGACGTAGGCCAGGGTCACGATCTCGCCGGCGTCGGCGGCGGCTTGGACGACCACCGGCGGACCGTCCCAGACGACCGTGGCCGCCGCGCCGGCGCCCAGCTCGGCGACCGCCGCGTCGACACCCGAGGCGTTCGCCACCACCCGCGCCGGCGGGTGGTGCACGCCGAGATGGTCGAGCAGCGCGAGCTGCCGGGCGCGGCTGGCGCCGATGACGAAGGCGTCGAGACCGTTGACCGTCGGGACCTGGATGTCGGCGAGGTAGGCGAGGTACTCGGCGGTGAAGGCTCGGACCGCCGCGGTCGCGTCCTCGCCGACGAGGTTGACGACGGCAGTGGCGTCGACCCGGCGGACGGCGAGGTCGAGCCGAAGGTCCCCGGCCACCTGCACGTCCGCCGGCACGCCGCGGGCGGCGAGGGCGTCGAGCAGCGGCCCGGCGGCCGCGAGGTCCGCCACGAGGACCGCAGGTCGGCCGGTCGCCGCGGACGCCGTCGCGCGCCCTTCACCGTGTCGGCGAAGCGCTGCCAGGCGTCGAGGTCCTCGCCCACCGCGAGGTCGGTGCCGCATCGGGCGAGCGGCAGGCGCAGGACCAGCGGGTCGGCGACCATGCGGGCGATCCAGTCCTCGTCGGAGGCCGAGACGTACCGCAGCCCCTGCTCGGCGTAGCCCGCCGAATCCGGGTCGAGGACGGCCTCCACCCCGAACCGCTGCACCCATCTGCGCAGCTCCCCCGCGGAGGGACCGCGGACCTTCAGATCGACGAAGTGCACCCCGACCCGCCGGTCGCTGAAGAACCGCTGCGCCCTGCGGGTGGGCTTGGACCTCGCGTGTCCGAACAGCTGCACCTCCACCTGCGGCATGCTAGCCGGGTGCCGGACGACCTCGCCTTCCGACCCGCCGTCGAGCTCGCCCGGCTCGTCGCCGCTCGCGAGCTCTCCCCGGTGGAGCTGCTCGACAGCTGCCTGGAGCGGATCGAGCGCCTCGACGGGCAGCTCAACAGCGTCGTCACGCTCGACGCCGACCGCGCGCGCGCGACCGCACGGGCCGCCGAAGCCCGCGCCGGCGGCGAGGACGCGCCGCCCTACCTCGGCGTGCCGATCCTCATCAAGGACCTGCACCTCACCGAGGGGCTCCGCACGACCTTCGGCACCGCGTCGCTCGCCCGGTTCGTGCCGCCGTTCGACGAGGAGCACATCGCCCGCATCCGGCGGGCCGGCTTCGTCGTGGTCGGCAAGACGAACGTGCCGGAGCTCGGCACCCTGCCGGTCACCGAGTCGGCACTCCACGGTCCGGCCCGCAACCCCTGGGACACCGATCGGACCCCCGGCGGGTCCTCCGGCGGCGCCGCCGCCGCGATGGCGGCGGCCCTCACGCCCGTGGTGCACGGGTCGGACGGCGCCGGCTCCATCCGCATCCCGGCGTCCAACTGCGGCGTCTTCGGCCTCAAGCCGGCGCGCGGCCGGGTCACGACGGCGCCGCTTTTCGGCGACGCCGGTGCCGCGCTGTCCGCGGTCGGGCCGATCGCCCGCCACGTGGAGGACGCGGCCGCGCTGCTCGACGTCATGCGGGGACCCGTGCCGGGGGACGCCCACTGGGCGCCCGACCCCGGCCGCCCCTACGCCGACGAGGCCGTCACCGACCCCCCGCCGCTGCGGATCGGCGTCACGACGAGCGTGCCGTGGGCGACGTACGACGCCGACGCCCTCGCGGCGCTCGACGTTGCCATCACACTGTTCGAACGGCTCGGCCACGTCGTCGAGCCCCTCACCCTGCCGCTGTCCGACCAGCTGCGGGTCGACTTCCAGGCGCTGTGGGCCGCCGGCCTCGCCGCCTCGCCCGTGGACCATGCGACCCTGGAGCCCTTCAACGCCGGGCTCGCCCGCATCGGGGCGGCGGTGAGCGGCACGCGGGTGCTCCAGGCGATGGCCGGCCTCCAGCTCCAAGCGCGCGCGGTCGTCGGCGCGTCGCTGCCGTTCGACGCCGTCTGCCACCCCACGCTGACCCGGGCCCCGCTGAAGGTCGGAGAGCTGGAGGGCCTCCCGATCGAGGCGGCGCTGGACCTGCTCGCCGGCTACGTGGCCCTCGCCCCGTTGGCCAACGTCACCGGCCAGCCGTCGATGTCGCTGCCGCTGCACTGGACGGCGGACGGCCTGCCCGTCGGCGTGACGGTCACCGGCAGACCGGCCGACGAGGCGACGCTGTTCCGGCTCGCCGGCCAGGTGCAGCGCGCCACCGACTGGTATCGGCGTCGGCCGCCCGTGTCCTGAGCCGGGCCCGCACAGCGCGGCGGCCTACTCGGCCCGGTTGCGGAGCATGTCCGCCGACCGCTGCAGGTAGTCCCACAGCGCCGCGTCCACGGCGGCGGGCAGGCGCTCGGCGTCGAGGGCCGCGCGCATGTTCCCCAGCCACGCGTCCCGCTCGGCCACGCCGATCGCGAACGGCGCGTGCCGCATCCGCAGGCGGGGGTGCCCGCGCTGCTCGCCGTAGGTGGTGGGCCCGCCCCAGTACTGCATCAGGAACAGCGCCAGCCGCTCCTCGGCGGCGGCGAGGTCGTCCTCGGGGTAGACGCGCCGCAGGACCGGATCCGCCGCCACCGCGGCGTAGAAGCGGCCGACGAGCCGGCGGAACCCCTCCTCGCCGCCGACCGCCTCGTACACCGACAGCTCGGCCATGCGCCCACTGTAAGCCGGATAGCGTGGGGCCCCATCGGCGGACAGGAGGACAAGGTGCTCGTCGACAGGACGGTGTTCGTCACCGGAGCATCGAGCGGGATCGGCCGCGCCTGCGCGCAGGCGTTCGGCGCCGCCGGCGCCCGGCTGCTCCTCTGCGCCCGCCGCACCGACCGGCTCGCGCGCGTCACCGCGGAACTCGACGCCGAGCACCACACCTTCGCGCTCGACGTCCGCGACCGGGCCGCGGTCGAGCGCGCCCTCGCGGCGCTCCCCGCCGAGTGGGGCGAGATCGATGTGCTCGTGAACAACGCCGGCCTGGCCTCCGGTCTGGGGCCGCTGCACGAGGGCGACCCCGACGACTGGGACCGCATGCTCGACACGAACGTCCGGGGTCTGCTCAACGTCACGCGCGCGGTCGTGCCCGGCATGGTGTCCCGCGGCCGGGGGCACGTGGTGAACATCGGCTCGATCGCCGGGCGCGAGACCTACCCGGGCGGCGCTGTCTACTGCGCCTCGAAGGCCGCCGTGGACCGCATCACCGCGGGGCTGCGGATGGACCTGCTCGGCACTGGCGTGCGCGTCTCGACCGTCGACCCGGGGCTGGTCGAGACGGAGTTCTCTGTCGTCCGGTTCCACGGCGACGCCGAGCGGGCCGACACCGTGTACGCGGGCATGACCCCGCTGACCGCCGACGATGTCGCCGACGCGGTGCGCTGGGTCGCCGACCGGCCGGCGCACGTCCAGGTCGCCGAGGTCGTCCTCCTGCCCACCGACCAGGCAGCGGCGACGCAGGTCCACCGCACCGCCCGCTGAGCGGCCCGCGCCCCGGACCGCCGGGCGCGGACCCGCCGGGCGCGGACCCGCCGGGCG
>JACCXR010000164.1 GCA_013696915.1 Euzebyaceae bacterium | reverse complement strand
CCGGCGCGGAAGTCGTGCTGGTCGCGGATCATCGGCGAGCGCGCGGTGCGGGCGATCGCGTCCTCGACCTCGGCCTCGACGGAGGCGAGGGTGCCCTCGACGATCTCGAGCACGACGGGGTCGACGTCGGTGTTCAGGGGGTCCTCCTGCAGACGATGTTGCCGACCGGGTCGACCCGCGCCGAGAAGCCGGGCGGCACCGGCAGCGTGGAGCCGAACTCCTCGACGACGGCCGGCCCGTCGATGACGTCGCCGGCGCACAGGCCGGCGCGCCGGTACAGCGGCGTGTCGTGCCAGGTCCCGTCGAAGTGGACCGCCCGCTCGCCGGTGCGCGCACGCGACGGGTCGCCGTCGCCCGCCGGCAGCTCCGCCGGCGCCGGCGTGCTGATCGGTCCGATGCCGGTCACCCGCAGGTTGACCCACTCGACGACCTGCGACGGGTCGTCGCGGTAGGAGTAGCCGTAGAGCCGCTCGTGCTCGTCGTGGAAGCGCGCGAGCATGCCCTCGGCGAAGGCGCCGTCGACCGGGGGCAGCGCGTCGGAGGCCGGGGCGGTCACGCGGACCTCGAACGCCTGCCCGAAGTAGCGCAGGTCCGCGGCGCGCGCGACGGTGTGCTCGGCGTCGTCGAAGCCCTCCCGCCGGAGCGCCGCCCGCGCCCGCTCCGCCAGCCGCGCGTACTCCTCGGCGAGGCGGTCGAGGTCGAGGTCGCGGTGGCGGGCGACGAAGGTCTGCACGTCGTCGTTGCGGACGTCGACGGTCAGCAGGCCGAACGCGCTGACGTTGCCCGGGTTCACCGGGATCAGCGCCGCCTCGAGTCCGAGGACCTCCACCAGCCGGCAGGCCTGGAGGGGGCCGGACCCCCCGAAGGCGGCCATCGCGAAGTCCCGGACGTCGAGCCCGCGGCGGACGGTGACCTGGCGGATGGCGTTCGCCTGGTTCCAGGCGGCGATCTCGAGCACGCCCGCGGCGCAGGCCTCCAGCGGCATGCCGAGCGCGCCGGCGAGCTGCTCCAGGCCCTTGCGGGCGGCGCCCTCGTCGAGCGGGATCTCGCCGCCCAGCAGGTGCGGCGGGATGCGGCCAAGGACCAGGTGGGCGTCGGTGGCGGTGGGCTCGGTGCCGCCGCGGCCGTAGCACAGCGGGCCGGGGTCGGCGCCGGCGGACCGCGGCCCGACCTTGAGGGTCGGCCGGCTGTGCCCGGGGTCGGGGACCCAGGCGATCGACCCGCCGCCGGTCCCGACGGTGTGGACGTCGACCATCGGCACCTTGGTCGGGAAGCGGCCGACGGTGCCCTCGGTCGTGAGCGCCGGACGGCCGCCGGTGACGACGCTCACGTCCGTCGAGGTGCCGCCGCCGTCGAGGGTGAGCACGCGGTCGAACCCGGCCGCCCTCGCGATCACGCCAGCGCCGAGGGCGCCGGCCGCGGGCCCCGAGAGGATCGTGGTGACCGGTTGGGCCGCGACCTCGCGCGCCGAGATCACGCCGCCGTTGGACTTCATGACGTGGAAGGACAGCCCCGGCCGGAGCGCCTCCAGCCGCGTCTGGATGCCGGCGACGTAGGCGGCCACCTTCGGCTTCACGAACGCGTCGACCAGGGTGGTCATCGCGCGCTCGTACTCGCGGTACTCGCGCAGGACGTCGGAGCTGATCGACACCGCGCACTCCGGGTGCTCGCGGGCGAAGACGTCGCGGACGCGCTGCTCGTGCGCGGGGTTGGCGTAGGAGTGCAGGAGGCTAACGCCGACGGCGGTGACGCCGCGCGCGGCGAACCAGCGGGCCGTCTCCGCGACGGCGTCGGGGTCCAGCGGGCGCACGACCGCGCCGGTGTGGTCGAGACGCTCGGGCACCTCGCGGACCAGGTGGAGCGGCACGATGCGGTCCGGCTTGACCCAGAAGTAGGAGTTGCCGTACCCGTCGGGGACGCTCTGGCGGGCGATCTCCAGGACGTGGCGGAACCCCTCGGTGGTCACGAAGCCGAGGCCGGTGAAGTCCTGCTCCAGCAGGGCGTTCGTCGCCACGGTCGTGCCATGGGACACCGCGGCGATCGCCTCGGGGCCCACGCCGAGGAGCCCGAGCACCTTGTCGATCCCGTCGAGGAACCCGCGGGACGGGTCGGCGGGGGTGGACGGCGTCTTCGTCGTCGCGACGTCGCCGGAGTCCTCGTCGAGCGCCACGACGTCGGTGAAGGTCCCGCCGGTGTCGATGCCGATGCGCAGCCGCACGCTCAAGCCCCGGTCCGATGGTCGGCGTGCGGGAAGGCCGCGCGGGCGGGCGCCTCGAGGTCGGCGCGGTAGCGGGCGTAGAGCGCGACGTTGCGGTCGGCGAGGTGGTCGAAGATCTGCGGCACGCTCGACCCGGGGCTGATGCGGCGCAGCGGGTCGGGGTCGAGGCGCGCGCTGACCCAGCCCTCCTGGCTGGTCGCCCGCCCGAGGACGGCCGCCGTCGGCCCGGCGATCATCGAGTTGCCGAAGTACAGCGAGCCGCCGGCGTCGGCGCCGACCGCGTTCGCGGCGACGACGTAGACGTGGTTGTCGTACGCCCGCGCCCTGGTCGTGAGGTCCCAGATGTCGGCGGAGCGCAGGAAGGCCGACGGGCGGGCGATCACCTCCGCGCCCCGCACCGCCTGGATGCGGCACAGCTCCGGGTAGTCGCCGTCGAAGCAGATCACCATGCCGATGCGCCCGAGCTCGGTGTCGACGACGGTGACCCAGTCCCCCGGCGTCGCCCACGCGCGTTCCAGGACGTAGAGGTGGGTCTTGCGGTAGACGCCGAGGACGTCGCCGCGGGGGCCCAGCAGCGCGGAAGAGTTGTGGACGACCCCCCGTTCCGCTCCGCGTTCGTAGGTGCCCCAGACGACGTGGACGCCCAGCCGGGCCGCGACCTCGGCGAGGGGGTCGGTGACCGGGCCGGGGATCGCGCTCACGACGTCCCAGAGCTCGTCGGGGCCCAGGCCGGTCGCGTAGCCGGTCGAGCCGCTCTCGGGCAGCACGACCAGCTCGGCACCGGTCTCGGCGACGCACCGCTCGACGGCCTCGGCCGCCTTCAGGCAGTTCGCCTTCACCAGCGCCTGATCGACCGGGCCCGGTTCGGGCGCGACCTGCACGGCCGCCGCGACGAA